>JAXHVC010000257.1:0-7700 GCA_034189315.1 Chloroflexota bacterium
CTAAACTCCGTGGATAACGGCGAGCTTGTACCTCCCATTAAGAGCTAAGTATTCATCTATGTCATGGGGTGAGGATAAATCCTCACCCCATGACTCGCTTCTGTAATAGATCTTTAATTCAGCTTCCAGCTTGAAATAATCCTATACAAACCATAGAGGGTATCACCCGTCTAACTAGAATTGGGGGTAATTTGCGGTGAAGACAATTATGTTTTGTCAGTACCATAACATATCTCGGGGATGCAAGATTTCAGGAATACTATTAGGACTCTTACTAATGTTCTCTGTGGTGCAAGGAACAGCATATGCTGAGACTCACCCCCCAGTTCCCCCACTACTGATCTGGGGCTCCCTTTCTATTGATGGCCTTCAATCTCCCGAAGGAGTAGAAATCAAAGCTATTATCGATGGAAACGAAGTTGCAGAAACCAAGAGTTCAGCTGGTGGTTACCAGATCGACGTTATTGGAAAAACAGGTGACTTTGTAGAATTGTATGTCGGAGGTACGGAGGTTATTCAGACTGTCTACCCATCCCCCACAGAAGCTCATGGTCAACATATTCCACTAGAAGTTGTAGATCCTGTAGCGCCATCATCCACCTTTGATCTCAACTCAAAGATGTCCACAGGTGATAACACCTTCCTATTCTTCGGGACTGCACAAGACACTGGTTCCTCGATTCTAAGTCCTATATATCAAGTTCACTACAGTATCAATGATCAGGACTGGAAAGATGCTAAGCCACGCGACGGTATATTCGATTCTCCAACTGAGGAGTTTGAGTTCTCTGTTGGCTCCCTTCCAGAGGGCAAGCATAGCATCGCGGTTAGGGCTGCCACAGGCCCTGATAATATAGAATCGCCACCCTATTCAACCCAAGTGTTAGATATCATCATACCTATAGCAACTATTACACTAGATAATATACCTGAGTTCACCAATGAGCTTGAGACAATCCACGGTGTTACAGATTCTAATGGAGCTATCTCAAGCATACAAGTTCTGATCAAAGATGATTCGAGCGGTCTCTACTGGAATGGAAGTACTTGGGAGAACAGTGAGAAATGGATCGATGCTAATGGCACTTCGTCCTGGTACTTATCAATGCCAGCATTAACCCATGGTACCACCTACACCATCATGGCCAAAGCAGTATGCGTGGAGGACATTGAACCGCCCGTAAGTTCGGACAAGCTCACATTTGACAACCTTGCACCAGTAATCACAGGCCTTTCCTCGCTTAGCGGATTCGAGGATAGTAATAGCATTCGTATTAATGGCATGGCCAGGGATACCACAAGTCCAATCGATATCGTAGAATGGAAGATTGATGGTTATGGCTGGCAATCTGGACAGGCAACCGATGGATCGTTCGACTCACTTTCAGAGGACTTTACTTTCCTCGTAAGTGGACTGACAAATGGCTCACATACTATAGAAGTCCGATGTTCGGACATCGCAGGTAATATTGTATCCGATTCCAACTACTCAGTGTATAGATTCTTGATGAATGCAGATGGTCCTTCCGTTATTATTGCAGACTACCCTTCTGATCCAACTAACAGTAATGTCTCCGTACTAGGTGGAACAGCGACAAGCCCTACTGGAAAAATCTCGTTGGTCGAGTTCCGAGTTGATGATGGGAAGTGGACCATCGCCAAACCTGCTGACACCTCATTCGACGCCGAAACTGAGGAATACGTCTTCACTATTTCAGAACTAAACGATGGTGACCATATTGTCGAGGTCAGAGCGGTGGACGACTTAGGAAATGTTACACCCAATTCAGATTACGCTCGTCAAGCTTTCAAAGTAGATACTACCAAGCCAAGCTTATCCGAAATACAGATATCTGACATCACTTCTAATAGCGCTATCGTATCATGGACCAGCAGTGAAGAATGTATTCATGAGATCGAATGGGGAACCGATAGTTCATACGGAACAAAAATCACAGACAGCACTTGGAACAACAATGCACATATTGAGATCACAGGATTGTCACCATCAACTTCATACTACTTCAAGACAAAATCCCATGATATGGCCAGTAACGTAACATCATATCCAAATCGTATCTTTACGACACTGCCAAACAGTGTAGGGATAGATACGATTGTTAGCTCTACCA
This sequence comes from Chloroflexota bacterium, assembly GCA_034189315.1. GTDB lineage: Bacteria > Chloroflexota > Dehalococcoidia > UBA2247 > JAXHVC01 > JAXHVC01. Next base: position 2,133 of record JAXHVC010000257.1, read on the forward strand.
TCAAGAATGGACTCCCCAATGCAATTGATGCGGTCGATAAGGCAGACACCAAAATCTCGTTTGAAGACACAGGCGGAGTTAGTGGAACAGTGGTCGTAGGCAGATACGAAAGTGCTCCAGAGTTTCCTGTCGCAGCATCCATACCAGCCATCAAAAACAGCACTCTTGCCGATCCAGTGAAGTTCGTCGACGTTTATGTCCTTGGCTTCTCTTCAGGCACAGCCACTCTAGAAATGCATTACGCCGATAATGAAGTACAGGGGATCGATGAGCAAAGCCTAGGCCTCTCCTACTGGAATGGATCCTACTGGCAACCGGCAGAGAATGTTCAGAGAGATAGCTCGAACAACATCGTATCAGGGGAAATCCCTGTTGCACATTTGAAAGGCACCGCGATTGGTATGTCCGGCACAGAGTGGAGCCCTGGCACATCATCTTCCGATATGAATTGGATTATTGCCATTATGGGTATCTTGATTGCCCTTTCTATCTGTGTTTTCGTACTGCATTCAACCATTATCAGTAAACACAAAGGCTCTGCATAAATGTCACATCGATGTAGCTAGCTTTCTAATAGGAGAATACAGGTCAGCGGCATCAGCGCCGATAGGGCAAGTCTGGAGGTAATTCTACTTAGTTTCTTAGTATACGTGGCTATTCATCAGAGGGAGTGGACTACACCCCATAAGCGCTAACTTAAGTAGAATCGATCTGATAATCCCCCTGAATCCCCCCTTAGTAAAGGTGGCAAGGGGGATTTGGATTCTATGTTAGCGCTTATGGGACTACAAACCACCCCTATCTTTCCGTCCTCGTTTAAAGGACTTACAAGCTAATAATTCACCACATCCTTATTGCTTGACCTTATGAATTCGTAGTGTTTGGCAATGCCAACCGGTACAATTCCCAAGAGAACAAGATTTGGCAGCTCAGGAACAAGAAGCATATGTGATTGGTACTATTCGCCCACATCCTATGTTAACCAGCACACGTCCCTCCTAGTAACACAGCTTTAGTCTACCCATTCAGCCTGCAACGTATATTTTGCCTAATAGCATGATAGTCTGTTCACTAGATTATAGATTGCACTATAATTAACAAACTTTTGTCATTGTTCTTATGTGTTGGACAAGTGGTATCTTGCAACAAAGGAGAAAGAGATTTGCCCAGGTGGAATGCGCTGGACTACAGCATGAGTTCATCAGAACAGGAGAAGTGGGCACAGGAACTCATATCCAAGCTCACCCTCAAAGGAAACGAGAGGATTTTGGATATTGGTTGTGGCGATGGAAAAGTCACGGCGGCAATGGCTAGAATGCTGCCAAAAGGATCGGTCTTAGGGATTGATAGTTCAAAAGAGATGATTCGTTTTGCACAAAGGAGTTTCCCAGCAAGACGATTTCCCAACCTGGATTTCAAGGAGGGAGATGCCAGGAAGCTGAGTTTTACAGGTGAGTTTGATATCGTCTTCTCTAATGCCACTCTGCATTGGGTGATCAATCATCTACCTGTTCTAAAGGGGATCAAGCGCAGTCTTAAACCATCTGGCATTGCCCTATTGCAGATGGGTGGTAGAGGTAATGCAAAGGCAGTGGTGGACATCGTAGATGCGATTACTAGTGGTGTCAAATGGGACAAGTATTTTCAAGATTTTGCCTTTCCCTATGGGTTCTATGGTCCCGAAGAATACTATGAATGGGTCAAGTTGTCAGAATTGCGCGCCAGGCGAATTGAATTGATCGAGAAGGATATGGTTCTAAAAGGTAAAGATGGCTTGCATGCCTGGATTAGAACAACATGGCTATTGTATACAGAACGGGTGCCTGAGGAGCTTAGATTTGAATTCATCGATGACATCGTAGAAACCTACATCAGGTACAGCCCCTTGGACAAAGAAGGTATGGTTCACGTGCAAATGGTCAGACTGGAAGTGGAAGCCGAGGGCGTCCAACTATATGACTGAATGGTAGAATGAGTAGATGTGCTCATCAAATAACCACACCACCATTTATAGCTCTGTTATTCGTTATAAACAGTTTCACACACAACTGATTCAATCATGCTATGATGAGAAACGTTACCCAAAACAAGGTAATTCTAGGGTGGGCACTTAGCACATGTGGACATGAATAGCGTAGTACTAAGATATCGGTCTCCTCGATCAGGGAGAACAACCACAATCGTGCCAGACTTCATGTTCTTTGCTATCTTTAGTGCCCCAGCCATTGCCGCACCACTTGATATACCTACGAATACACCTTCCCTAGTCGCTAAAATTCTCGTTGTGGCAAAGGCCTCATCATCTTTAATTATGACTTTTTCATCTAGGTTCTCCGGGTGATAGATCAAGGGCACTATAGACTCTTGCATATTCTTAAGTCCTTGAATTGAATGGCCCTTCGGGGGTTCTACCCCAACAATCTTCGCACCAGTAACCTCTTGTTTTAAGTATCTCGATACCCCCATCAATGTCCCAGTAGTACCCATACCCGCAACAAAAACATCGATCTCCCCACCAGTCTGATCAACTATCTCTGGCCCAGTAGTCTCGTAATGCGCAAGCTCATTAGCATCATTCTCGAACTGATTGGGCATATAGTATTCATCTGGAGATTCTTTCAAGATCTCATGTGCCTTTATAATAGCCCCATCTGTACCCTCCTTCGAACCAGTGAGGATCACTTCTGCACCAAAGGCCTCAAGTGTGCGGCGTCTCTCCACACTCACGCATTCAGGCATGCACAGTTTAACCCGATACCCCTTGGCACTACCTATCATAGCCAAAGCAATCCCCATATTCCCAGATGTCGGCTCAAGGATCATCTTGTCGGATTGCAGAACACCACTCTCTTCTGCTTTCTTGATCATATAGTGAGCCGGCCGATCCTTAACCGAACCACCAGGATTAGCTCCCTCGAGCTTTGCTAGAATTCTGACCTTAGGATTACCATTGAGATGAGTTAATTCCACTAGTGGTGTGTTCCCTATAGCTGATAGTATGCTCATAGACATATACCTCCACGAATTACTCCCGTTACATAACCGTCGGAAGATCGGGACACTCTACAACCGGATCACCTCAGTTGCACATTCGATGCCACAGCGCATCCCATAGAAACCAGGTCCTTATAGGTATCACACACCATGAATTCCATAGTAACCACCCATTTTGCACCGAGATATGACTTCTAGATATATATGCATTAGTATCCTACGCAAGGATGATCACATTGTTTTAGTGAATGTATGATTCTAGCACAGGAACTTCTCTTGAGGGAACTAGTTCCTTTACCAAGAATGCTGCCGTTTGCTAATATTTAACGTCTTTCTGAGTTTGACCGGGCCCAAGTAGGATCGTAATTAAAGAGAAATGGTGTATTGTAACATTTACAAAGATCGTCTTTATATATGGTCCGATCTTAATAGGAAAAAGGAATGATGTGTTTTTCACTAGTAACTAATCCGATCACACACAAAACATTAAAAACACCAGATACGTCGTTTTAATGACGATGTACTGAAAGTGATTATACCCATGAGTTGAAGACAAGAAGAACCTATTATACACACTCCTTCTAAGAAAAATGCATCCACCATTGTAAAACATGTCATTTAACTACTGATTATTATATCCAAGCATCATATATCCACTAATCGGATATGATTATATAATTGATCTATTACTAATAGTCTCATAATAATCTGAACCAACAAATTAGCTTTATGTGGTTATCTCGCATACTTGAAATGACTCATTTCAAAGCTAAAGAGTGCGTCCATTTAATTATGAGACCATTAGTATAATCATGATCCAGATCGATCTTTAGATACAATTGTGAGGTGAGAATGGAGATCCCATTTTCAAAATGGTATGAGGTGATCCCCAAACGACGATCTAGGAGGAACTACAGCCACCATCCTATTGAACCAGCCACTCTAGAAAACATAAAGCATGTTTGTGAGAACTTTCAACCATATCCATGTGTGCGTGCCGTATTGATTACCGAATCACCCGAACAGGTCTTCAAAGGAGCCATTGGGCCCTATGGTAAAGTTAAGGGAGCTCATGACTTTGTTGCCTTTATAGGTGATACAACCGATCATTGCGTAAACGAGAAGTTGGGATATCTGGGAGAAGGCATTGTTCTAGAAGCTACGGCCTTGAACCTTGCTACTTGTTGGGTTGGCGGTTTTTTTCGTCCCGATACAGTTTCAAAGCTAGTCAATACTAAGAAAAACGAAAGGGTATATGCCATAACACCGGTTGGATACGCAGAAACCAAACAATCCCTAGAGGAAAGGGCAATGACAGGATTTGGATTAACTCACCGCAGAAAGCCACTATCCAAGTTAGTCACAGGTCTACCTGAAATAGACTGGCCAGTATGGATAAGAAATGCAATGGAGGCAAGTAGGCTCGCGCCCTCGGCCCTCAACCGCCAACCATGGCGCTTTATCATTGAAAAGGACTCCATTACAGTATCAATAGATCACCAAAGCAGAGAATTCAATATATCAAAACGGTTGGACTGTGGTATTACCATGATACATATCGAGGTGGCAGCTATGGCATCTGAGCACTCGGGCAAATGGGAATTCCTCGAATCGCCTAACGTAGCACAGTTCACAGTGTGTAAATCACGAGCTAGTCAAACTCATTAACCTCATCAATATTAGCCAATTGTGCAACTAACACACAGGATGCATCCTGTGTAACAAACGTCACATGTTTTCCATCATGACATAATATACCATTAGGTCATACAATATACATCCTCTCCTAACCCATACAATCACGTAAATTGTAATACCACCACACATCTATCACATCAGCTGCTCCACAATAGATTCTCCGGTGCAGTATAGACTTTCCACCTTTATCACCAGTCAGACATCTCTACGTATAACATATAGCGCGCTCAGCTACTCAATTCCATTGGTAGTTTCCTGCTCAAGTTATCAATAATGGGAACATTGGAACTGATTATCATGAGTAACCTAGTGGTTTATTGAATCACGTCGATCTTTGATAGAATATTAATGTAGTTAATGATAGTTGACTCGAAACGGCCACGGGTTAGAATATGGTAGTACACTGTATTATATATAAAATATAGGTTTTAAGTACGGTTGATTTAGCTTATATATATTAATTTTATCTCTAACTAGGTTATGCCATAATCAGAATCAACATGTGATGAGTCCTTCGCAAATTTGAAGAAGCACATGACAATCTCTCGCCTATGACAAGCAAGGTCATTAAATTAAGGAAATGCCACAGTCAAAGGTGAGTTGGATGTTTAAAGCACAGATTCCAAGCTCCAAATTCCAGACAACCAGACCGTGTCACAATTATAAAATGCCAACCAGATTTATCATGTCATTGCGAACCTATCCTTTGGTCTACAATTAAGTTGGACACCTAGGAGATGAAGTAGAATCATATGGGAAGGTGTCTAATGCAAGAAGATCAGATTGGGACAGAGGGATTGAGAATGGGTAGGAGAATGACGGTAAAACGGAAGCGGGAAGCTGTAACACGATTGCTCAGAGGGGAAGATTTGGAGT
>JAXHVC010000258.1:0-5307 GCA_034189315.1 Chloroflexota bacterium
AACATATTCCTCGCGTTGCACACATCGCATAGTGTTATACTGGCCAGCTTGGCCGATGGTCATACATCGCGATGCAATCTTCTTCAGCCTGATATCTTCGGGATAGAATTCGTTGAGTTTATTCCTGAAGGCAGTAAATTCTCCCAGGGGATCTGTAAACACCTTGCCGTTGGTGGCAACTGCCAAGTTGCCCTCTGGTATGATTCGCCAATCCTGCAGTGTGGGAGGAACATGGTCATAGCCAATAAATCGTTTATAGAATTGACCAATCTCAAATACTCCGGTGCGTGCACGAGCCCAAGTGCTCTCCTGCCTTGGCCCAAAACCAGCAAAGTTCTTAGGGAGATTATCTATCTCTGACTGCAATTCCCTGCCGATGGCTTGAAAATCACCCTTTTCTAGCCACAGACAGAATGAGGGCCCCCAATCGTGATCCCTGGAGATCTCATCGTCAAAGCCAAAGCATTCTGAGCCATCGCCCACCAACCCCGCAGCAATTCGATGCTTATATTGGAAGAACTTATCCTCCAACATTGGTGCCCCACACTCATTGAAATAGCGTTCGGATAGCTCCAGCCCCTTCATGCTATTCGCCTCTCCAAGCTTCGAACATACTGTTGCTGTTAAAACATCTCATATCATGCTACGAATATTAATTTCATTGTATGTGCGTTATGTATACTAAACAAGAGACTTTATCAAATGGACGACTCGATATTACTCAATTTCTTGCTCAAAGATTCTTTTGTATTCCTTCTTCATACAACGATCCTGTATGAATACCAGGCCAGCTTGCTCTGCCAAGCGTTGTGATTCTTGATTAACAATGCCCTCTTGCAACCAAATCACCCTGACGTCTCCCCGTTCACGATTGCGTTGTACAGCTTCTTCAACAACAGCTACCGTCTGGTCGGAAGGACGAAAGACATCCACAACATCTATGTTAGCTTCCACATCATGTAGGTTGGGATAACTCTTTAGGTTTATTATAGTATCGGCTCTAGGATTAACCGGAATCACATCATACCCTTTGGATTGAAGGAATACGGGCACAGCTTGAGAAGGCTTTTCCGGATCGGTCGACATACCATACACAGCTATCGACCGATTATTTTCAAATAGATTCCTCATGTCTTGATCTGAGACCATCGGGTATCCTCCTACCTGCCGCATTAGTCTACTGCCAACATAAAAGCCATTGCTGCTAATGCCATGCGTACAACATACAATCACTACAATACTTGTTTGAACATATTCTTCTTGGCGCCACAGATAGGACATTCTTCCGGTATTTGGCCATCTGCAACAAAACCACAAACCTGACAGACATGATACTCCGTACCTTCCTCTGCCAACATATGTTGAAGTGCCTTCTCATATAATTTGGCATGGCCCTTCTCTACATCCCTAGCTTGGCTGAATATATTGGCGATAGATTCCGAACCCTCCTCATTAGCCTCTTTTATCAATTGAGGATATACATTGATACTCGCTAGGTTCTCTCTCTCGAAAGCTGCATTGAGGTTTTCCTGGGTATCTCTAACCATACCAAGCCTATCGAAGTACTTGAAAGCATGTATTGCTTCGGCCTCTGCCACAGCTCGAAACAGATGAGCAATTTGTGGCAGCTGCTCTTGTTCTGCCTTTCTGGCAAAGGCAAGGTTTCTCTGATGCGCTTGGGTTTCCCCAATAAAGGCATCTTTGACATTCTTGAATGTCTTAGGGCCCTTGATCTTATCGCTCTCATAGGGAACAAATTTGTCTTTGGGCGCTTCGCATACCGGACATATTTCTGGCGGTTGATCCCCAAAAGCTACGTGCTGACATACAGTACATCTCCACATGTATTAATCCTCCTCCTTGCAGGGCCTATCATGAAGACACGCAATAATAACAGGCCTTTTCAATCATACCACTGAAGGACATCAGCTTTCACTGTTAATCAGAGCATTGTATTAGCCAAAATCCCTTTTTCTAATTACTTTGAACTATCTCTAGAAGAAGGGGATATCGTGGTTTTCAGATTATTATGTATATCAATGAAGGTGAAGCAACAAATTGCCTATAGTGATAATAGAATCAAATGGGCTCCAACATCTGATCCACTCTCGCTATTGACATGATAAGTCGCTCCACCTTCGGCACAACCATCTGTAGCCATTAATACCTTTCTGCACTATTTGATCAAATACAGGACATAAATCGGCTTATGGCTATATTACACTCAATGTTATATATGAATACAGGTATCTTATAGCTCATTACTGAGTATCTTCGTTCTAAGCAGTTGCCATTCGCCTGGGGTGAGAACACAGAGGTTGCCCTCTTCTCCAATCTCTACCCTATCATCGGTTACCCTAACCGATGGGCAGCCGCCTCAGCTATTACACAGTTTGACAATCTTCTCCATTACATACTCTCCTTCCATAGTAAAAATCGGAGCCTAGATGTTGCGTTAATAATCGCCACATATACAATAAGAAGCCAATTCAAGTATCACGATATATCACTCCCTTACTTCTACCGTGGCAACTCAGAACGTGTTCTCTCTGCCTTATCCAAATCACCCGCAATGTCATACAACTTAGCAAGTCTATTTATACTATCAACGAAGTTTGGGTGTTGTTCCCCCAAGACTCTCCTACGAATATCAACCGCTTGCCTATACATTTCCTCGGCCTTTTCATAATTACCCAGATTCTGATATGTCAATCCCAAGTTATTAACCGCAGCAACATAGTCAGGATGTTCACTTCCAAATAGCTTTTTACAGATATCTATAACTTGAAGATATAGCCGCTCTGCCTTCTGATGCTCCCCCATAGTGCAGTAAACACCTGCCAGGTTGTTCAATCCAGAGGCATATAGGGGATGCGACTCACCCACCAAATCTCGATATATATCAACTGCCTCTCTAAGCAATGGCTCAGCTTCTTCATACCTACCCGTAGCTCTTAAAGGTCCTGCGAGGTTGTTGAGACTAGTGGCATAGGTACTATCTTTTTTTCCCTTAGTACGCCGAATGATATCCAGTGCCTCCCTATGTAGCCTCTCTGCTTTTTCATAGCAATCCATATCTTGGTAAAGAAGTCCTAGATTGTTTAAACTACTTGCGTAGAGGAAATGGCTCTTTCCTAGGGTTCTGGCGTATATCTCTACCGCTTCGGCAAATAGCGATTCAGCCTTACCAAATTCCCCAGTGAGACGATAAAGTCCAGCCAAGTTGTTTATAGTAGTAGCATAGTCTGGGTGTTTCCTGCCTGGAGATTTGTCAAGTATATGCATAGCATCTACAAAGGCAGACTCAGACTTCTCGTATTCACCTATGGCCCTATATAAACCACCAAGGTCATTCAGTAAAGCAGCATATTGAGGGTGCTGACTACCACACTCCTGACGAGTCAAATCAACCACTTGCCGTAATAAAGGTTCAACCTCCCTAAACCTTCCCTGGCGACTGAGTTCACCTATTTGTTTATTCAATTCATCAACCTCACGGCTCATGGTGAACATCCCCCTATAGTATTCACACCTGAACAGGCAATGTGATTGCCCGTTGAAGTTTTATGAGATCTTGTCTGCTATCTGCTGCCCATATTCATAACACTGGGTAATCTCCGATTGATCTGGAATCCACTTGACAGCCAGGTCCGATTCAATCATAGCGATTCCAGCTTGCTCCATCTCCTGTCGCATAGCTTTCGTCGCTCCACCAGACCAGCCATACGAACCAAATACGGCGCCAACCTTACCCTTAGGTTTGAGTCCCTTCATATAACACAAGAATTCTGCCAGTGATGGGAACATTCCATTGTTGAGCGTTGGAGATCCCATAACGATCGCCTTGGAATCCAGAACATGCGATACGATATCGCTCTTGTCAGAGCCTGTCAGCCGATACATTTTGACTTCTACTCCCTTGGACATAAGCCCCTCGCCAATTGCCTCAGCCATCTTGGTAGTACTTTGCCACATGGTATCGTAGATGACAAGCGCCTTTTTCTTTGTCTTACCACTGCTCCAATCCACATATGCCTTGACTATCTTGCCAGGATCCAGGCGCCATATTACGCCATGGTCCGGAGCAATGATCTTGATATTCAGATTACCTAGCTTTTCCGCAACTGGGGGGATGAGATTTCCTAGCGGCATCAGAATGTTGGCATAGTACTTCGTTGCCTCCTGCATTATGACTGTCGATTCAACCTCGTCATCAAACCTGCCAGAGGATGCTAAATGCTGTCCGAAAGCATCACTTGAAAACAGGATCTCGTCTTGTGGTGAGTAGGTAACCATAGAGTCCGGCCAATGTAACATTGGAGTGGGTAAAAAAGTGAGCTTTCGCTTACCCAAGTCGATCTCATCACCTTCCTTGACCGTGATCATTGGACACTCCAGCCCAAAATGCTTTCTCAGTCCCGCTTCCCCATGTTTAGCACCAGTAACAAGCTGAGCATTACATGCTTCTTTAAGGATCATTGGCAGAGATCCGGAATGATCCATCTCAACATGGTTGGAAATGACATAGTCAATCTTGTTGGGGTCAATTATTTCCTTGATTCTCTGCAACATCTGAGGAAAGAAAGGGGCCTTGACAGTATCAATAATGGCAACCTTATCGTCAACAATGAGAAAAGCATTGTAACTGGTTCCCCTATGCGTGGAATACCCGTGAAAATCCCTGATATCCCAATCTATAGCCCCAACCCAATGGATCCCCTCAGCCACTTGGACCTTCTTCATATACAGCCTCCTACGAATGCAGTAGTTTAAATCTACCAAGACTAGCCTTAAACCCGGGTCCTTGGCTTAACATCTTTTATGTCTAGTTGATTATCATTATTCCCATGATTCGAATTGCAGGAATGTTGCTCGCGACACATTGTACACTTATCGTTGTTACACCATTGGCAGAAATAGCAGTCCAGACATTCGTGTTTCCTTTCAATGTGTAAAACCTCTTCCCGATAGTACACCTTCCCCACAAATCCAGTAATTCTTCTATACGGCATCCCATCCCCCCTGACAACAACCATTTTATTCCCGTTTGTACGACGAACCGAGAACCACTAGTACGAATTCGATAGTGATATACTTACAAACTTGCATCGGTCAACCGAATTCAATACACACTAAGTACAGCTAGCTTGAAGCAACAAATCTGTATAACTTGCCCTTATGCCTGTAATGATAATACCGTACGAGAGATTAAGAAGTCACAAAGTACTAAAGAGAAATATGATAAAGTTGTTACATTCTGACCATTGCTACACTCTCGATTCAACCACCAAATCAGCTTAATTTGAA
>JAXHVC010000259.1:0-6336 GCA_034189315.1 Chloroflexota bacterium
CACGCATTGCCTCAAGTATAACTAGTCGCCAGAAGGAATTATTGAGATACTCTCTTCGTAATTCTTCGTCCAATTCCTCAAACGATAGGCAGTTCCCCCTTAAGTCCCTATTGTACGGGCATATGCAAGGACTTGAGTAAAAAACCTTGCAGCAAGAGCAGCGTTCGTTTTCGAAAAGAGCTAGGTATCTTTTATCCTTTTCCTCTTTGGAACCAATACGTGATTCCAATCCCTGTGTTTCATTACTAGTAGCGAGGATGCCTTCGGCCTGCGAAAGTATGGCATCCGTTTCTTCACGTGGCACTCCCAACCTTTCCTCGATCTTCATCAAGGCTTCTTGCGCTGATTTGCGTACCATTTTCTTCTTGTCTGTGAGAGCTACTAGAGTAAGTGCATCTGCTGCACGGGACTCACCCATAAAACCCAGGGCCTTGGAAATCGCCGCTCGTACAGACCAATCCATATCATGAAGGGCTCGAACAAGAGGCTCAACAGCTCGTTCATCCGCCATTTTTCCCAGAGCCCATGCCGCAGCCTTACGTACATCAGCATCCCTATCACGTAATCCCTCACAGATAGCATCAAGGGATAACGAATCCCCCAATGTTCCTAGAGCAAGCATAGAATCCCTGCGAGCAACCTTGTCAACATGCTCTCGTGCAACATTCATTAATCCCTCGATGTCCCTCGCTGCTTTCATCCTTTCGATATTCGGCCTTGATCCCGAAGATGAACCAGACTTCCCCATTTCGATCTCCTGAACAATAGGATACAAATGCAATCCTCCATCATGGAAAATTGTCAAGATGTTATCAAATTACTATATTGTGAGGAATAAGATTATCACCCATCATACAATGCAGAATAGTCCCAATGCCAATAGGACTCATACCACATTTGCGATAATCAAGACCTTTTTTAAGTTAATTATCCCTGAAATAAAGCAAAGGAAGAGCAGAGTCAAACATTAACGAAAATACCTGAGAATCTAGATTAATGACGGATGTAAACAAGCATCTTTCAAGAAGCTATCCGCGGCTTTGTTCAACAACGACGAATCATACCGGCACTCTCAATGTTATAGTCGTACCACGACCTATCTCCGTCTGTACTAATAGAGTTCCACCGATAAGGCGTGCTCGTTCCCTCATTCCAATTATGCCAAGCTTGTCGGATAGTACAAGCTCACTTGTTCTTTCTGGCATGTGAAATCCGTAGCCATTATCACTTATGATCAAAGTTAATGCATCATCAGCAAAATCTACAATCATCTCCACTCTTGAGGCATCGGAATGCTTTCTGATGTTATTCAACGCTTCCTGGGCTACTCGAAACGTGATCAACTCCTTCTCAGTAGAAAGTCGGCGAGGTACCCCTGTTATGTCAAACATCGCTTCCACTGCACCATGTCTATCTGTATCAGAGAGAAGCCACTCAAGAGCCGGAACTAGACCGAGGTCATCTAATATTGATGGCCTTAGGTCCTGGCTAAAACGTCGCACTCCTTCCAGGGCAGATTCCGTCATTTGGCGTAGCTCCGCTATATGAGCAGTTGTAGTCTTTGGTAAACGATGCTTTGGTGTCAATAACGAATCCAAACCACGAGAGAGACCCACTAAGATTTGAGCTGTGTCATCGTGAAGCTCACGTGAAATGCGTAATCGTTCGTCTTCCTGAGCTCTAGTGATTTGGGTGATATAGTACTCCATATTTCTTCTTAATTGCCGCTCTTCCGTGACATCTCGGGCAATAGCCTGCAAGCCAATGATGTCTGTACCCCTAAGTAGAGTACTGAATTTAAGTTGAACAAATGCTTCTCTTTTATCCTTCCTGATCAAACAAAGTGCATCGTTATCCTCTATAGACACATCATCCAGTCTCATAGAAAAGAGCTGTCGCACGTTTTTTTGGCTCGTCTTGGAAAACAGCTCCCAGATATTAAACTCTTGAAGTTCTTCAAGTTGGTATCCTGTCAGCTGCTTGCAGGCTGAATTTGCTGACACTATTCTTCCCATTTTAGAACAAACAATGATTGCCTCAATTGCATTCTCAAACAAACCTCTATAGCACTCCTCAGAAACGCGCAACTGTTGGCTAACAGTTCTCTCCATTTGGTGCAGTCGAGCATGTTCAATCACAATACCAATTTCATTGCCCAGAGCAACCAGAAATTCCATCTCTTGATCATAATGACAATTTACATGATTAGTAGCTATCCCCAACACTCCTTCAATGCCTGTCCTAGCACGAAGAGGAACAAATAACATGGTACGAACGTCTTCTTCTAAAAGACCACTATCTAGACATTCCTCTTCAGAGTGCAGTATGAGCGGCATTCCAGACTGAGCTACCTGACCTTCAGGACTACCTTCAAGACTGATTTGCTCAGGCCTACTCGCAAATCGCATTGGCAAACCACAACTAGCACTCAAGCACAGCTTACCTGTTTCCGAATCCATGAGGTATATCCAACCAGCCAGTGCTGAAGTGGCTTTTAAAACCCTATTCAATATGTTTTCTGTAATCTGAGACAGCTCTAGGGTTTGATATACAGTCGCAGAAACACTATACATTGAGGCAAGTTGTTGCTGTCTACGTTCAACCGCATCAAGTGATTGAACCAACTCGTGCTTGGTATATTCCAACTTGGTGATGGTATGCTCCATTCGATCGATCAACCAGCTTGCAAGCAGGCCAATGGAGAGGAATGCGACTATCTCGGTCAATGCCTCCGCTTTTTCGTCTGAGATAAGTAGAGCACGGGGCAAGAGGGCTAGTCCGATAAACACGGCGGCAACTAACCCACCAGGAAACCGAAAAACAAAGGCAGCATAGATTACTGGTATTATCGAGAGAATACGATGTGTTGAATAGCGGGCAAATTCGATAGGTATATCAGATGAAATATCATCAATAAATGGAATCTGATCCCCATAATAAACCACCGCCCCACAAATAATGACAGTTAAAATGATCCAGAAGTGGGGATTTCTTACCAACTGTCTCATTGTTATTGTATTGCTCTCACCTTCGACTGACCGCTCCCATGTGTAAACTACTGACTATCAATGCTTATATCGAAACAAACCAATTTATCATCTTTCCATACATATCCATCTACAATTGTTCCTGTGTTATCTCCTCCAGAGTGAACCATCCCTTCTTTAGTGCCTCTAATACGGCCTCTGTCCTGGATCCCACAGACATCTTGCGAAATATGCTAGCCAGATGAGATTGCACAGTACGTCTGCTCAGATACAACTGATCAGCGATTTCCGTGTTGCTAATCCCACTCGCAGCTAGCTTCAGGATCTCCATTTCCCTCTCACTAAGGTCATGGGGTCGATCCATCACAACAGATGATTTATTTGTAGATATTAGCCGCGAAAAAACCTTATGTGCGATTGTGGGATGAAGCACCGACTCACCAGAATACACCGCACGGATAGCATTTATCAGTTCATTCCCACTCACGTTCTTAAGCAGATAACCAGCAGCTCCTGCATCAAGGAGAGCAAATATGTATTGGTCATTGTCATATGCAGTAAGGATGAGTACGGCGATGGAGGGAAAGTGAGACTTGATCTTACGTGTAGCTTCGATACCATTGAGTTTTGGCATCGCGACATCCATTAACACAACATCAGGGAATAGCTTTGTTACCATGTCGACAGCTTCTTCTCCATCGCTAGCTTCACCAATAACTTCCATATCCAATTCCTGTTCCAAAAGCACTCGTGTTCCTTCGCGAACGATACTATGGTCATCGGCTAGGATTATCTTTATCTTATCCATAATACCATTATCCTTGCTGCTATCTTTCGCCCTAATTGTACTCCGTAGAAAGTGTATTACCAAAAAATGATACCAACCAAGATAAGGCCAGGAAGATTATTGAACATAATGTTGAGGTGAGGGACAAAATGCGCACCCACAATTGCACACTTTGCTTAATTAAAGATTAAGCCATGGATCCCATCCAAAATGGGTCGTAGGGCGGATGTAATGGAGGGTAACTAGGTGATAGCCTTTACAGGTGGAGATCACGGCAAAGGAGGTGGATAAGATGACCACACAACAGGCTAAAGATAAAGAAACACATGAAAAAGGTTTTACAGGAGTCTCGACGATGATTGAAGAGCTAGAAAAGGATTTGCCTGTAGAGGCACCTAAGGCAGCAGAGAAGAAAACTATATCTGGTAGGGATGCTATTCTTGAAGTATTGGCTAGAGCTGCCGATGACCATAAATATCTGGCTCGGTTATCAGAGAATCCAGAGAAAGCACTCCAAGAATATGACCTAACATCAGAAGAGAGGGCTGCTTTGGCTTCGGGCGACCTGCGTTTAATCGAATCATGGGTTGGCAAGCTGGATAAGCGATTAAGCACTTGGATTTGGTGTCGTTTACAGCAGATGAAGTGGTAGATAGGAAGAGGTGTCACAATGACAGTTACGGAAACGACTCAAGATACCCATGTGATCATACAAGATCCTGAACAGGTGATCACGATACAGGTCGATGAGATTCTCTCATCTTATAAAGGAGACAAGAACGAGCTTGTTCCTATATTACAGCAGGTTCAGATAAAGATTGGTTATCTGCCAGAACAGGCAATGCAGCGCGTAGCTCAGTTTCTTGGTTTGCCAGAAAGCACCATATTTGGTGTGGCCACCTTCTATTCCCAGTTTAAGCTTGTTCCAACTGGTCGAAATGTTGTCAGGGTATGTCGTGGTACAGCCTGTCACGTAAGAGGGGGGGGGCGTATTCTTCGAGAGGTAGAAAAACAACTTGGCATCAAACCAGGTGAGAGTACACCAGATCTTGAATATGGACTAGAGACTGTTGCTTGCATTGGTGCTTGTGCTCTTGCGCCTACTATGGTAGTGAATCAGGAAACCTACGGCCAAATGACAACTGATAAGGTAACAGACGTACTTAAGTGTGAAGATTGAGGAGATTAAATATGGAAGCGGTAGGAAAACACGACTTCTCTGAGGGTTCTTACTCTGTTCTGGTCTGCCAAGGAACCGGTTGTACTTCATCTAAATCTGAGCACATTCGGGTTGCATTGGAGCATGAGGTGAAGCAAGCTGGCCTCAGCAACGTGAAGGTTGACTTCACTGGATGCCACGGTTTTTGCCAACAGGGTCCTATTGTAATTGTTGAACCTGATGGAATATTTTATGCCCATGTTAAGGTAGAAGATGCGACAGAGATCGTTCATTCGCATCTTAAAGAAGGCAAGCCTGTAGATCGTCTTTTCTATCGCGATCCTGTCACCAATGAAGCTATCCCTACCTATAACGAGATAACTTTCTACAAGAAACAGCAACGATTAATACTACGTAACTGCGGCCATATCAATCCCGAAAGGATCGCTGATTATATTGCCGTTGGAGGTTATGAATCTCTCCGGAAGGTCCTCTGCGAAATGACGCCTGAGCAGGTAATAGAGGAAATAAAGGCTTCTGGATTGCGAGGTCGTGGGGGAGCTGGTTTTTCTACTGCGCAAAAATGGGAGTTCTGTCGTAAAGCACCAGGCAGAGATAAATATGTGATTTGCAATGCAGATGAAGGTGATCCAGGTGCTTTTATGGATCGGAGCACTATGGAGGGTGATCCTCATACAGTCATAGAAGGAATGGTTATCGCTGGATATGCCATGGGAGCAAGTGAAGGATATATCTACTGTAGAGCAGAGTATCCCTTGGCTATTAAGCGTTTGTATATTGCTTTGAATCAAGCAGAGGAACATGGTTTCTTGGGCTCGAATATCCTCGGTTCAGGTTTCAGCTTCAGGATACACGTCAAGGAAGGAGCCGGAGCATTCGTATGTGGCGAAGAGACAGCCCTGATGGCATCGATTGAGGGAGGTAGAGGAATGCCGCGCTCACGACCGCCATTCCCTGCTCAATCAGGGTTGTGGGGAAAGCCCACTAACATAAACAATGTAAAAACACTAGCCAGCATACCGGTAATCATCAAGGAAGGCGCAGAGTGGTATGCAAGCATCGGTGGTGAAAAGAGCAAAGGCACAGCAGTTTTTGCCCTAACTGGTAACATCTCCAATAGTGGTCTTGTAGAAGTCCCTATGGGCACAACCCTTCGTGAAATAATCTTTGATATAGGTGGAGGCATCCCTCATGGCAAGCGTCTCAAAGCAGTACAGACCGGAGGACCTTCCGGAGGATGTTTGCCTGCCAGTTTTCTCGATTCCCCGGTTGATTATGAATCCTTGGCTGCTGCGGGTTCCATTATGGGTTCGGGTGGAATGGTCGTACTGGATGAAGATGCCTGCATGGTGGATATTGCTAGGTTCTTCCTAGCATTCACG
>JAXHVC010000026.1:0-2375 GCA_034189315.1 Chloroflexota bacterium
GTTCGATCGCTTACTAAAGGCCTGTCTCTGCACTGTTTCTATCACTCTTTCGGAGCTAAGGGCCTAATCGTTTAAACGTATTCTCTCACGTCCCTCACCCTCTAAGGAAGGAGTTGAGTGATTGGTGGGGAAATGTAATTCTATGACCTTTCTCTGAGACACTACATTAGCTAAGGCATAGGCAGGTGCTTCTAGTAATGGCTAATGTGAATTAAAGTCCTCAGGAACTCGGGATACATGTATGATACCAAGTGAATGGAGGCTGATAGTATGCAAGAGGTTCTGACGACAGCAAGTGAATCACCTATCAAATCTGTTGATGAATTAGAAAAAGAGAAGTCCTGGTGGTGGGTGGCGGAGAAAAAGCGATCATCAAGACTGGATTACCTGAGAAAGGCAGTATGGAAGAAGGGGAGAAAGGGAGGCCAATATGAGCCTGGAACCAAGATAGACTTGGAAAGTGCAATCCTCTTTACCCAGGAGTGGAAGCGTAACGATGGGGATCCATTATTACTCAGGAGGGCAAAGGCCCTTGCTTTCATGTTGGAGAATAAACCAATATTCGTTACCGATCATGCCCAGCTGGTTGGTTTTGAGGGGACTAGTCCTAATACGCTCTACTACATACCGGCTAGTAGTAGGTTTACGAATGATGAGATATATAATGATCCTATCCTAATCCCTGAGCCCAAAGAGGAATCACTTGAGGTTATGTCGGCGTTGCATGGTTATTGGGCACCGAGGGATTGCGTGGGAGTTGCGCTTAGATTCCTCAGAGCTGAGGATGCTGTGAAATACAGCAGAGCTGCACTCATGTGGGGATTCCCAGCAGGAGGGAGTTTTGGGTATTCGGGGAAGGACTATGAATACTTCATGACAGGTAAGAGGGGTTTTGAAGATATCGTAGCTGAAATTCAGGAAATGATTGATAGTGCAGAAGACAAGTTGGATGGAACGCCCGACGGGAATGAACTACTTGTGTATGAGAAGCTTCCGAATTGGGAGGGTATGCAAATCGTACTAGAGGCATGCATCAATCAGGCGAAACGATATGCCAGATTAGTACGGATAGTAGCGGAGAACTTCGAATCGGATGCACAACGACAGGCTGAGCTATTGAGGCTTGCTGAGACCTGCGAACGTGTTCCGGCGAAACCACCTCGAAACTTGCAGGAGTCCTTGCAATTGGATCATTTTGTGCAAGTGTGGACTAGGAACGAAGCCACTGGATCTGCTTGGCCTGCAAGGCCTGATTATTATCATGGACCATACTACGATAATGATGTGAATACTGAGAAGAGGTTGACTAAGGAAGAGGCGCTTGATCTTGTGGGAGAGTTTATGATTCGTGGTTATGAGATGGGGCACTATCTCTCTAGGGCTGGGGCGGAGGCTTTACAGGGGGTAGTTGGTACCTCGGTGTGGACGTTGGGGGGAGTCAAGACGGATGGCTCTGATGCCTGTAATGATCTTACAGTGGCTTTTCTTCAAGCCGCCAGGTTGGTTCGTGTGTCTAATCCTACCTTTGCCTTCCGATGGCATCCACAAGTTAAGGATGAGGTGATGCGGGAGGTGTTTGAGTGCATACGGCATGGACTGGGCTATCCCAGCATTAGGAATGACCCTATCCTGATTACCAATGGCATGTACTGGCATCATCATCCGTTGGAAGAGATGAGAACTTGGGTGCATCAGGCATGCATGTCACCATGTCCCACCACCAAATTCGGCTATCAGCCCTGTCGTATGGCATCGGCGACGATGAATAGCGCAAAAATGATTGAGTATGCCTTGCATGATGGCTATGACCATTGCTTGTACTCGCAAATGGGACCAAAGACAGGAGATGCCCGCAGATTTACTGACTTCGAGCAACTGTTCGATGCTTGGGTAGAGCAGATGGAGTGGCTGATGAATTTCGGTGTTCGTATTGTCAACAAAGGGCGGGTGGAGTCTGCCAATAACTGGGGACTGCCATTGCTCTCGGCTCTTTCGGAGAGATCGGTAGAGAGTGGCTATGATACGGTGGATCCTCGCGCAGGGGAGAGGGGTAATAGCTGGATTACCTTCTTCACCTGGGTAGAGAACGTAGATAGTTTAGCAGCGGTTAAGAAGCTGGTATTCGAAGAGAAGAAATATACTATGGATCAGCTGATCACTGCCCTAGATGCCAACTGGGAAGGTTATGAAGAGATGCGCTTAGACTTTGTCAAGAACGCACCCAAGTGGGGAAATGATGATGACTATGTAGATGGAATGATGGTACGCTGCCTAAAGGAAGCGGCTAGGCATTCGTGGGAGCTTAAGGATCCTTGTGGGAATCCATGGCCAGTGCTACCAGAGAATGTCAGTGGTAATATACATTTCTCTAGTCT
>JAXHVC010000260.1:0-2433 GCA_034189315.1 Chloroflexota bacterium
GAGAAAGTAGACATGTTGCGTAGGCATGGCTGTAGGGACAAATACTATCATATGATCCCTGGATACAACAGCCGGTTGGACACTATTCAGGCTGCTGTATTGAGGGTGAAACTAGAATATTTGCAGGAGTGGAATGCACAGCGGTGTGAGAAGGCCTATTTATACTCCGAACTTTTCAATTCGATTGAGGGAATTCAGACACCATACCAAGCTCCGTACAATAGACATGTATTCAATTACTATACCATTCGCCTCAACAATGGTTTTAATAACAGGAGTGAGTTACAGCAATCACTAAAGTCCCAGGGTATTGCCAGCGCAGTCTACTATCCGGTATCCCTCCACCTACAGCAAGCATACACTTCTTGTGGTTATAGGAAGGGTGATTTCCCAGAGAGTGAACGAGCTCAAGAAGAAGTGCTTTCGCTGCCGATCTATCCTGAGTTAAGAGATGAGCAGGTGGAACAAACAGTGCAGGCAATCAAGCAAGATGTCAAATGAAGATAGTATCGATTGTTGGTGCCAGGCCGCAGTTCATAAAGGCAGCTATGGTGTCGAAACAGCTACGTGAAATCCATGAGGAAATCCTGGTTCACACTGGTCAGCATTATGATAAAGACCTCTCCGATATATTCTTCCAAGAGCTAAGCCTTCCTAATCCAGAATACAATCTTGGTGTTGGATCTATGAGCCATGCCAGCCAGACGGCCAGGATGATGATGGGGATAGAGGAGGTACTGGTTGGGGAGAAACCAGACTGGATTTTAGTCTATGGAGACACCAACTCGACTATTGGTGGGGCGTTGACGGCAGCAAAGCTCAACATTCCAGTTGCCCACGTGGAGGCTGGACCAAGGATGTATGACAGGTCGATTCCAGAGGAAGTCAATCGGATTATTACAGATCACATTTCTACTCTGCTCTTTGCGCCAACCCAGATCTCCGTCGATAATTTGAGGAAGGAGGGGATTGAGGACGGAGTATTTTTGACGGGTGACGTGATGCTGGACAGTTTTCGTAAGTTTTCCAGAGTAGCTGAACAGAAATCCACAATACTAGACGAGCTGGGGTTACAGAGTAAAGGCTATCTGCTGGCAACAGTGCATAGGGCACGCAACACTGATATTGAGGAAAACCTTAGGAGCATTGTTGAGGCATTCTTGAGTTGTGATGAAACCATTGTTTTTTCTGTTCATCCGAGAACAGACAAGTGTTTAAAGAAGTATGGGCTGTTCGAGACGCTGTTTCGTGCCCCAAATCTGGTACTCATATCACCATTAGGCTACCTCGACTCACTGATGCTGACTCGAAATGCTCACAAGATCTTGACTGACTCTGGTGGCCTTCAGAAAGAAGCCTACTTCTCTAAAGTACCATGTATAACTTTGGATGAGTCTACGGGCTGGCCTGAAACATTGGAGGATGGTTGGAATATATTAGTAGGCAGCAACCAAGACAAGATCGTCGCAGCGGTTAATGATTTTAGTCCGCAGGGTAAGCAGAGGAATGTATTTGGAGATGGGGAAACCGGTAAAATAATTGTAGAAGTATTAAGTAATGATATGCCAATATCCAATACCTTAAATCTGATATAGACCATAAATAATTCTAATTAGCCATAAATGGGATTGCCATATGATGAAGAATAAGAAAGTGTTCATGACCGGGGGCGCTGGCTTCATTGGAGCGAAGCTGTGTAGCATACTGAAAGATGAAAATGAAGTTTTCATATATGACAATCTACATCGCAACTCTATCCAAACAACAGAATTGCTGGATCATAAGAATGTGCAACTATTAAAAGGAGATGTTTTAGATTCTTTACTATTGAAGCACTTGGTTGCTGAAATACAACCACAGATTGTAATACACCTGGCAGCTATTGCTGGAATTGATACAGTTATTAAAAGCCCTACTACTACGATGAGGGTGAATATGATAGGGACATATAATGTCTTGGAGTCAATTACCCCATTTATCGACAACATCGAAAGATTTATTGATTTCTCAACAAGTGAGGTTTTTGGTTCATATGCCTACAAGGTAGAGGAGACGCATTCTACGAATCTCGCCCCGGTTGGAGAGGCAAGGTGGACCTACTCAGTAAGTAAATTGGCGGCCGAGCATTTAGTTCATAGCTATGGCAAGGAATTTGGCTTGCCTACAGTCACTATAAGACCCTTCAATGTCTACGGCCCTGGGCAGGTGGGAGAGGGGGCAATTCATATCTTTGTAAAGAGAGCTATTACCGAGCAAGAAATAGAGATTCATGGGGATGGGGATCAAATACGGTCTTGGTGCTATGTGGATGATATGGTTCAAGGAATCATGCTGTGTCTCGAAAGGCGAGAAGCCATAGGACAGGTATTCAATGTTGGAAATCCTAGAGGAACTGTGACAATAGGAAGCCTGGCTGAGAAGATCATACAGATA
>JAXHVC010000261.1:0-10250 GCA_034189315.1 Chloroflexota bacterium
CACCAAAATCTACACTTGGTGGAGAGACTGATATATCTGCGGCTATTCCCTGACCACCCACAGCTACTGTTACAACAGGGATATCAGGGTCGTTGGAGGGAATATCGAAGCTATCACTGAACGCACCTATCGATCCGGGTTCAAAACGAATCGTTATCGTGCGATTTCCACCCGGAGCTATGGTCTCACCAGAACAATTGTCTGCGATAATCGTGAATGGAGCGGTTAGTGGATCGGACACAGCTACTGTACCTATTATCAGGTCCGCGGTACCCAGGTTGGAGACCGTTACTACTCCCTCTACAAAAGAGCCCACCTCCACATTACCGAAATCCATGCTAGACGGAGAGATAAATATGTCCGATTCGTCACCTATATCTGCCAAGACAACCTTGCTGATTAAAGAAGAATAAACACCAAAGGGGACACCACCCATACCCCCTCCAATTGCAGTTAATAACAGCAGCCCTAAAATCACCCGCAGGGCTACAGCACTATGTAGCCTCATAGATAAACCTCATTGTATTTGTAGAAAAGACCTCTATGACAAAGTCTAGAGTAAAAGGGATGAGTGCTAAAGGATGAAAGTGTGAATTTCGCGTGAAACATTGATGAATTTATTTAACACATGAAGTAGCAAGTTGTGCTCAACTCACAGTACCCTGGTTAAGAAACAGAGCACAGGTTTATAACTCCACCTCAATAATTGATGTTAATCACATACCCCATCTACATGGAAGCAACTAGTCGAGAGCTGGGGGAAAAATACAATTGTATTAGAAGTCTGCTGCCATTACCCCACGATGCGTGCATACATCCAATCAGCAACTCGCTGTGAACACTAGGCTGAAAACGAAGAAGATGGCTATCAAAATGGGGCTATAGAAATATGAAGAATTCTATCAACCTGGATATTCTAACCTAAGAGAATCCAGTCCAAAACAAAACGCGATGATTCAAGACTTCCTAGCGGTGGTTTGCATATAGGTGTCAAATACCAAGTTTATGTCTTGCTCTTTCATATCAGGTTTCATCTTGTAGAACATCATATCAAACGCCTTTTCAATCCCAACCGCACCAAGCTTTCTACAAATATCCACCCAGTCCTCCCTTCCCATTAACACCCATGAGAAGTTCTTCCAACACAGAAAGACATCACGTAATAATGCTGTATACTCGTTCTGGCGAAGTTGATGAGTGAGAGCAATTCCCTCATCGCACAACTCATCAGTCTTAGCCTGTATTCTGGATGATACTTTCTTACTCGCAAGTTCCTCCCACGACGCATCAGTTTTGCCAACTATCATCGCTGCCAGCGATGTTTTTCCATGTGCAAAATCATCCTCCATATCCATAATATCATCTAACACCTGCGATAGGATACCTATAAGAGCAGCACCTCTCACAATAATTCTTTCTTCTTTTTTAGATGCACCAGCAACTGTCGACGCGAGCTTACCACCAACCTCTGTGATAGCACCAGCCTTTTCATAGCATAGAGTCCAATACTCTTCCTCACTAAGAATACCTTGCTTGTTCCTTGTAATATCTCTATATTCTCCCTGAAGCATAAGATAGATACTATCCTGTGCCAACCTAGCCAATTGACGATCATCCGGATTAAACTCTGCAACATGCTCCAGAAATAGATTAACGTATGTGGTCGTCGCGATTAAGGTCTGATCCTTCCCGTGTTTCATCCAGAATGACTTCCTACCTTCACGATGTTTAGATTGGTCGATAAGATCATCTAGTATAAACACAGCAGGGGTCACAAGAGAGGCAATTGTTGCGACTTGTCTAGCTTTGACTTCATCAGGTTTCAGCATACAATAGACACAGGTAACCAAGGCCGCATCCCACCTCTTCTTAAAAACTTTCAGACCATCCTCCAGCATGTCGCCATAAGAAAAGCCCTTGGCAGTTATAATGCGTCTACTATCACCGTTAGTATTAGTAGTCACGCCGTCCACAAACCTTGGTATACTAATTCTCTTGCTCATACAATCAACCTCTCTCTGACAATTGATTCAGAATGATACTTAATGTTTCACTGTTTCTCAATAGATATTACTCATAGTCCAATATACTATTCATATCCATTCCCGTAACTAGTTATTCTCTCTAAAACCACATGATTTGGGTTTGTTAAGGCAGTAATACATAACCTTTACCAATTGTCTTTTCATAGTCCAATAGGATTCTACCGATTCCTTCCTATCGTAGAAACAGTGACAGTTTGGCGACTACCACTCCTTTAGCCAATAGCAGGGTACTAGGCATTAAGAACCAGAATATAAAAGGCCATAGATACCACTATCATTCGTTCAAGCATTCGCCAACCTATTCAGATAAGAGAGTGTATCACATTTTATGTATACAGTCCTAGCAAAGTCACCGTTAATTACACCATTATGAAACAGCGTAACAAAACCAGGCACTTTATCATAATAGGTTCCATGTGCATTTGCGAGGGGTGATTATGGAGGATAATCTGGCGATTTACTATAGCATCAACATAGAAATGTTTCCTTGATGACCAATTCCTATGTGTGTTTTGTTAATACATTACAATAAGATGTTAGATACTGGTTGGGTCATAGCTCAACAGCATTAAAATCGGCAGGTCTGATTCTAATATCAGCTTAAGGTTCACATGACCAGATCGCTATTCAGTGTGTTTCTTGACTATGGATAGGAAATCAGTACTAGGTAGAATCATTAATACTCCATTGAGCTTCTTGTCATCACTGCGAAACTCCGTCTCCATGACAAAAATATCATCTGTATACTGCCTACCTAGTATGTCTTCCAAAGCCATACTCACTATCATACCCGCCATATCCATCATAACCTGTGGGGTTGAAGGAACAAAGCGAATACCCGTATCATCGGCAATGGAATTCAGGAAATACGATCCGACAATATTTCCCACCTCTGCCAATGCAGACTGCTCGATCTCCTCTAACTCATGCGTATTAGAAGATTTTTGCCCCATAAGCATATCTATTAGACCACGTGCAATTTCAGGCGGATATAGGAGTAGTATGTGTCCGGGAGCACCTGATTGGATCGACAAATATACACCCACCATACTAGTTTCGGGGCCGCCGACCATATCACAGATATCATCGGCTGCGACTGTTCTCAAGTTGAATGACGTCACCGTGATATTTCTACCCACTGTTTGCGACAAACCCTCAACAGCATGAACTGTGCCTTTGTTCATCATATTTGCCCATTCCTTCACATCCTTTTGCTCATCTGCTACGGTAGAATCTGACAACTCCTCAGTATCCAACATCACCACTTTATCGCTCAATTTAGGCACCCTCCTTAGTTGGCTATAGAGCTGATACTAGCTCTTTACGGCCATATCTGGCCTCACTCCAAACAAAACTCTTAACAATTAAACAATATCTTTTTATCACTTTAAGGTAAAAGGGTTAGTAATCAATATAAATGTCAAAGTAAAAAAACAAATCGCTCAGAGTAAATATTATGATTTACAGCTCGATATCTGATGGCCAAGGGGTAATATCGCAGGACAATGAGGTATATAGACACATTCTCACGTGCAAGGGGTAAGAGTAGTCACAGAATAGATATCTTTAAGCCATTTCTAGAAGTAGCACATCGAGGTAATAGCGAATGACCGTAGCCAAGGTTCCAGCTCTGGGTGACGAGTTTATCGCTCAGAGCTGGGCTAGCGTTCTGTGGAGAGCTCAATCGATCTTGTCTAGGAGGGATAAACAAGACCTTTTTCTCTCCGACTGTTATATTCAACCCTTCCTACCGAAAGGGTAGGTCAAAGCTTAGTACATTACTTCAGAGGTTCCAGCTCTGGGTGACGAGTTTGTCGCCCAGAGCTGGGCTAGCGTTCTGCGGAGAGCTCAATCGATCTTGTCTAGGAGGGATAAACAAGACGTTTTTCTTCTCCAACTGTTCTTTTCAACCCTTCTTACGGGAAGGGTGGGTCAAAGCTTGGTACATTATTTCAGGGGTTCCAGCTCTGGATAGCAAGTTCATCACCCAGAGCTGGGCTAGCGTTCTGCGGAGAGCTCAATCGATCTTGTCTAGGAGGGATAAACAAGACCTTTTCCTCTCCGACTGTTCTATTCAACCCTTCCTACCGGAAGGGTGGGTCAAAGCTTGGTACATTATTTCAGAGGTTCCAGCTCTGGGTGACGAGTTTGTCGCCCAGAGCTGGGCTAGCGTTCTGCGGAGAGTCCAATCGATCTTGTCTAGGAGGGATAGACAAGACGTTTTTCTTCTCCAACTGTTCTTTTCAACCCTTCTTACGGGAAGGGTGGGTCAAAGCTAGGGGCTGATGTACCGTAGTACAATTGCGATAGACGGAGTATGATATTCGCTCCACCCAGCGCTTGCATGAGCTCATCTATGATAAACGACAGAATTCCACCTGTATCACCAAGTTGAATGATATCAAGTTGCCCCTGTAGATAGAGGTAAGGCAGGAACTCATTATAAAGAGTATCGTTGATACCATTGATCAAGGTACCAATACCATCAGTAAAGGCATCTTCTTCAAACATAGTGTTTACAAGTGAAATAGTATCAGGATCACTTAGGACAGGAGCCAACATACCCGCCAAGGCCTGACCATTCAAAGCCGCTACAAGGTCATTGATCCACGTAGACATATCAGGATCGGCTACAACCGTATTCATAATACTAGCTAGATCTGTGGCACTCATGTCGGTTACCAGATCAGCAGTCCACGTACCCATATCAGGATCGGCAAGAACACCGTTCAGAAGATTTGCTACATCAATAGCATTCATAGCTGTGACAAAGTCAGCAAGCCAAATATCTACACCGGGTGCAACCAGTAATCCATTAGCTATGTCAGCCACATGAGTAGCATCAAGTTGTGGGATCAAGCTGCTCATGAAAGCTGTGAGACTACCCATGTTATTAAATAGGGTGGCCAATTCAGATGTATCCAGAGAGCTGATCATGCTGTCTACCCAAGAAGCCATATCCACATCGGCAAGTACAACATTAAGTACAGTTGCCAGATCAACCGGATTCATAGCAGTAATAAGATCAGCAGTCCAAATTCCCATATCTCCGTCTGCCAAAGCACCATTGATAACACCGGCAAGTTCAGTTGGATTCATAGCAGTAACCAAATCCGCAGTCCAGAAGGCCATGCCTGCATCGGCTAGGACTCCATTTAGTACCATTGCTAGGGAATCAGGATTCATGGCAGTAACCAGATCCGCAGTCCAAGTCGGCATATCCACATCTATCAGAACGCCATTAAGCAGATTCGCCAAATTCGTGGCATCCATAGCAGTGACCATATCAGCCGTCCAAGTTGGCAAACCAGCTGTTCCAAGAATCGTGTCCATCATAGTAGCCACATGGGAGGGATCTAGTTGAGGAATAAGGTTACCAAGAAAATCATCAATCTCATCTATGCTGTTTACAAAGCCAGCAACAGAACCAGCATCAAGCCCAGCTATCAGGGAATCAGTCCAGACGTCCATGCCAGGAGTTGTGAGCAAATCATTGACGATTCCCGCTAGCTTGGTGGAATCTAATTGAGGAATCAAGCTATTCATAAATGGGCTAACTCCATTCATATTGTTGAACAGCCCCGCCAGCTGAGATGCATCCAGCGAACTTAAGAGACCATCAGACCAAGCTGGCATATTTATATTTCCCATAACTCCATTAATCACGTCGGCTAGTTCGGCTGGATCCAGGGTGGTTACTAATTCAGCAGTCCAAATGTCCATATCAGCATCTGATAGGGCACCATTGAGCACATTAGCCAAGTCTGGGGCACTCATAGCTGTAATCAGGTCAGCAGTCCAGAACGCCATATCCGAATCAGACAGAAGTGTATTCAGCATACCCGCAAGTTCTTCAGCATCAAGAGCCACCACTAGACTGTCAACCCAAGCAGCCACTCCACTGTCGGTAAGTAGACTATTCAAGAATACTGCCATATCATCCGAACCAATGGCAGTCACAAGATCGGCAGTCCAAGATGAAATGCTCGGCACACCAAGCACACCATTCATGATTGCCGCCAGATCGTTGGGATCTAGCTGAGGAATCAAAGCAACACATAGGTCATCCATCTGTTCCAGGTTATTGAACAGGCTCGCCATAGCATTCGGATCAAGATCCGCTATTAGAAGATCGACCCAAACATCAAATCCAGGAGTGCCCAATAGCTCATTCACTATGTCGCTCATTATTGATGAGTCCATGCTTGTTAGGAGAGTACTTACGAAAATCGGCAGGGTCCCCATGCTATTTACTAGTTGGGCTATTTCAGCAGGATCTATAATTCCAGTCAGCATATCAACCCAAGTCGCCATATCCGCGTCTGCTAAAAGCGCATTTACAAGACCTGCCATCTGCATGGCATCTATAGTTGTAACCAAATCAGCAACCCAAGATGCCATATCAGCATTGGCCAGAGCCGCATTAAATACACCAGCCAGATCAGATGAGCTTAGGGATGTTACAAGATCGGCAGTCCAAATTCCCATACCGCTATCTGAAAGAAGCCCATTAAGTAAACCTGCCAATGTTTCAGGCTCCAGCGCCATTACCAGACTATTAGTCCACGTACCCATGTCCACATCAGCAATAAGACCATTCAGAACGGCAGCCAGCTGGTTCACTTCTAGTGTGGTTATAAGCTCCGTGCACCATGAAGACATATCTGGAGCACCAAGTACGGCATTCATAACACCAGCCATGCCCACAGGATCCAGGTGAGGAACTAATGTTCCGATGAATTCATCAAACTGGTGAATATTATTGATCCAGTTCGCCATAGCCTCAGCATTGAGGTTGGAAATCAGGATGTTACCCCACACATCCATACCAGGGGAAGACATCAACTTGTTGACCAAGTTCGACATACCCTGCGGATCAACAGCAAGTAAGCCCTCTGTTATCAGACTGAGGAGTTGGGGATCTAATAGGACCTGATTGGCGAGATCGGCCATCGCACGTGCATTTACCAAAGGCAACAGCTCACATATGAAATCGCGAGCCTCAGGGTCCTCTAATATACTATTAAATAGCTCGGCAGTTGCGGCAGGTTCCATACTATCAATAGTATCTCCCAGCATGACGATCAGGCTTTCTCTGGTTTCATCATCATTGATTATTGTGGCAACTGCCTCTGGGTCCAATCCATCTGACATACCTTTAACAATTAATGAGGTATCATTCGGAGAGAGCATACTCGCTACAATAGGCGATAAGGTGCCCAACACAGCTGTACGCGTTGGGGGCACGACAAGTATAATCGCCACTATAAGTAATACAGATAGTAACGTTATACTGATTTTGACCACTGCTCTCCCGTATCTCACCATTTCCTATATTTTCCTGCTTTTATTTCATGTTAATTACACAATTAATTAACCAGCAATTTACTCCTCTTTTACCTCCATACTTAGTCTATTCCCTCAGAATGGAAACAATAGTAAAGTGATGGTAAACAGTCTGATCCTAGTACATGAAATTTGGTAAATCATGAGTAACAGGATCTACCCCTACATACTTGAACCTCCAGTGTTTTTTTAGAGTACTCTACAACCATAATCTCTTCACCAAAACCAACGCTAACCTTTTCCGGTAGATCTCCAAGCACGAGGCCAATCACATCTCGCCAGTCTGCAAAACACGCACATGACCTACAAGACTGGCATAGGCACGTCAAATACAGATTACTTGTGTTAACATTCAAGGGGATGCACAATAAAAGTCATGATTCGTATCAATTGACGAGGAAAGCCTGTAGCTCTGTGTAACATCCTCACAGATCAAGATAGAAATGCAGCTAATAAAGAAATACAAAGAGATCCAGTGAATCTGTTTAATTACCTAATGGAGGAACAAAGATTGATGCATTGAGCAGATTAATGACCCAGCAGCCCAAATGACTGCAAACTGGATCCATAAGAATCAGACCAGAGATATACACGGAGAGCCACTGGAGGATATCATATGTACCCAGAACCAGCGGGCACAGATAAAGAAATGGTTAAATCTGTTCGAAACACTGTCTATACAATAGCTAATACAAAGTAGATCTCATTCCTGGCATTCGCCAATCCATCATTGATCTACTCTAAAAACCCGATTGTAGAAAACAGTATTGCACATATCATCAGTGCATTTTTGAAAGGCTTCCTTGGTAACAGGATCCACACGCATAAAGACATCCCCATCATATGTCATCTGTACAATATAACGCTCATCAGTTGCAGTGCATGATACCCCACAGGATACCCCGCATTCTGCAAAGGCCTTATCCAAGGCATCTACATACGGAAGCTCGCACTTTTCTAGATTGGGGCACCCCTTGCATTTCTGCGGTTCAATTTTAATTGTCCCTTGCCTGATGCCATCCACAGTTCTAATAACAGCGTCATATAATCTAGCATGCAATTGTTCCATATCCATGGTCTCTTGACTATCCATGATCTAACCTCCCTTTATAGCACTTACGATTCATTGAATATGGGGCACACATGTACGCAGCAGAAAAGAACTCCAGCGAAACTGTCCAGTGTAGCTCATCATACCTCAGTAGGATGTATATGTGAAGATTAAATCAGAACTCATTGCGATCGGTGTTACTTTCACCCCAAAAACCACTTTCCCTAATTCTGTGAATATTGGCTCACGTTAATTCCATTCTTGTGACTATCTTGAATTAATTCCATTGCATTGAAACCTCCTTTTCTACTGATAAACCATCTTGACTATAAATATTCATGTTGTTAATGATATAACCTGAGCCTGCACCTTACCTTCTATCATAGATAGAAGATATCCAAAAAGCCAGGCAATAGAGGCAGTACCAAAGGCTAGAAATGGAGGCGATAAGAAACCATGAAGAAAGTATTGATTATTGGATTGGTCCTGGCAATTGCATTGGCAGGGATAGGTTTAATGGTCCCTTCTCAGGTGCAGACGGTCAATGCAGCATATAGCATCACATGGGTAACTGGTACCATCCAAGATGCTATCGATAATGCTAATCCTGGAGATACCATCGGAGTCCCAAGGGGCACATATAATGAGGCCCTTGTGATAAACACACCTAACCTCACTATATTTGGGATTGGCTCCCGGAGTGTTGTTGACGCAAGTTGCACCTGCTCCGCAGCCATTAGTATCCAAGCAAGTGGAGTAACCATTAAAGGAATCAAGATAATTGCCAAACAGTATAGTGATGGTATTATTGTCAATGGTGATTGTAGTGTAATTATGCGTAATGAGATCGAAGGTTATCCCAATGGTCTCAGTGATGACGGGATATATCTATCCAGTGATTACAATACAGTGACCAGTAATACTATCAATAACTTCTCTTCGAACGGTATCCAGCTTGGTGGCTACGGACATGATAACAAAATCAGGTGGAACAAAATCTCCAATTGCAATGAAGATGGAGTATATATAGGAGAAGTAGATCCACAAGGATTGCCCCAACCCGGTTATTCAAACGAAGTGACCAACAACAGAATCACTCAATGTGGTCGCTCGAGTGTAAACATTGGTGCGGGTTCTCACAACGAAGTAAAGAACAATACAATCAAAAATTGTTACTATGGTGTTTGGCTGACCGTAGGTCATATTCCCATGGTGAATTCCGATTTCAACAATGTAAGCGATAATAGTATCAGCCATTGTGATACTGGTATTAGTGCCCACGGCGAAAGCAATCAGCTAAGCCATAACCGCATAAAGAATTGTCACATTGGCATCGAGCTTATTAGAGTGGGGAATGAAGCCCTAAGAAATCCTTTGGTCTACAATTAAGTTGGACACCTAGGAGATGAAGTAGAATCATATAGGAAGGTGCCTAATGCAAGAAGATCAGATTGGGACAGAGGGATTGAGAATGGGTAGGAGAATGACGGTAAAACGGAAGCGGGAAGCTGTAACACGATTGCTCAGAGGGGAAGATTTGGAGTTTGTATCGCGCAGTCTGGGAATAACAGCGGCTATGCTAAGCAAATGGCGTGAGGCGTTTCTATGTGGAGGTGAAGCTGCCCTTAAGGAACGTCCGGGCGATGAGCGAGATGAACAGATCAAGCGACTGGAATCCAAACTAGGGCAGATGGCGATGGACAACGAGCTGTTGAGGGAAAAGATAGAGAGAATGGATAACGGCCGCCCTTTCGCAGGACGGAGGTCGAGGCGATGAGCCAGGTAGTTTCGGCCAGTACCGGGAAGCG
>JAXHVC010000262.1:0-19095 GCA_034189315.1 Chloroflexota bacterium
GTTTTTTCGCTCTCAGCCCGTACTCAATATTTTGAGCTACAGTTAGGTGTGGGAATAGCGCTAGTCCTTGGAATAGATAGCTGAGCTGTCGTTCCTGGCAAGACCTATCATTCATGTTTATACCATCGAAGAGTACATCCCCCTGGTAGTCTATCAATCCCGCAACTATATTGAGCAGAGTGGTCTTTCCTGCACCGTTAGGTCCCAAAATAGACAAAAGTTCTCCATCCGAGATCATTAAGCTCAGATTGGCTAGTGCATAATTAGTAAGGTTTCGCAATTCAATGACGGGCATGGGTTACCTCCAAGCTACTTCCAAGCTTGCGTGATCCTCCTCTCAAGATGATGAAAGAACTGCTCAGAAACAAAGCACATAAATGCCAGGACGATGAGACATACAATAATGACCTCCATTTGTAGCAGGCTCTCCGACCTCATCATCAACGCGCCGATACCAGAGGGAATGGCAACCATCTCCGCTGCCAGCAATACTCTCCAGGCCATAGCTGCCTCTACTCTAAGGCCTGTAAAGATATTGGGAAGAGCCAGCGGCAATATAATAGTCGCCACAACCCTCCTTTCTGATGCCCCTAAAAGATGTGCTGCCTTAATCACCTCTCTATCCACGCCCTTGATCCCTGTGATGGTGTTGTAGAGTACGGGGAAAAAGGAACATATAGAGATGAGGGCTATTGGTAGCATCTCATTTATTCCTATCCAGATCATAAGAATTGGTGCCCAACCTAGGGCTGGAATGGGATGGAGGAGACTGAAGATCGGGTGAAAGGATTTGTAGAGAATCTCACGGCATCCCATTCCAATCCCTAGAAGGAGACCTGCCATGGAACCTAATACGAATCCCATTATAACCCTGGTAACACTGCTCATAAGGCTGCTTACTAAGAGACCCTCCACCGTCAATCGGTAGAATTCCTGCATTACGTTTGAGAAAGGCGGCAGTATATATTGAGGAACTAGGCTAATCTGTGCAATGATCTCCCATGCTGCAAGCAGCAATAGAATGGGGATAATCCCAAGTATCATGCCCTTTAGATGCTTTGGTAAAGCACTCGTGATAGCGTTTGGCCCATCAGAAGCAAACCTTTTAAGGAAAGATGACAGGTTTTCCTTTCTTGCATCCTTAACTGGATAGAATTGTTTGTAGAAGTTTGGGTAATCGATAAACATCGTTATATTCTTTCCAGAAAACTTAAGTCGAGTATGTGTTCAATCTCGATTCTGCCTTCATCTATATAGTCAAGGTCGACCATATAATCTATCATCTCTTGTATCGAGGTTTGGTTTAGATCAGTCGTATACTCCAATCGGTTCATGGACTTAAGGACAACATCTGCATCTGTATCTAACTCCTTTGCTACAAGGTCCGCAGCTTCTTTCGGGTAATCTGCCAACCAAATCGAAGCTCTCTGGGTAACATTTACAAGTTCTTGCACTGTTCCTGTTTCTTTTTCTATGAGGTCGGATTTGACTACAAGCACACTTCCCTGAAGATCGGGCCACAAATCGTTGCTAGATAGGATTATATTAAATCCCATAGACTCCGCCAGAGTGGCTTGATGCTCTGGCAGGAGAGCTGCATCCAGTTGCCCTGTTGATAGGGCTAATATCTGCTTTTGGGGAGTCATACGCTGAATATTAATATCTGCCAGATTGTGGTTGGAAATCAGCCGATTGAGCAGTATATCCGTCATCCCTCCTTCTCGCACACACCCGATAGTCTTGCCTTCTAAATCTTGAAGAGAATCTATATCTGGTTGAACCACAAAACCAAAACCGTATTTATGACACCCTGCTACTATACGTATTGGCACTCCCTGGGCATAGGAAAGGAGTGCAGGCGCCAAGCAGATATAGGCGACCTGTATATCATCTCGTGCTAGAGCGCTGGATAACATCATTCCAGTGGAATAGCTCTCATAGGAGGTTATACCAAGGCCAGTCTCCTCGTACCAGCCATTTTCCTTAGCTATGTAGGCAAAGGCTGCATGGTTGTTAAACTCTACTGCCATCCCAATTTTCGAGTTTCTGATCGCTGAACAACCTGACAAAGATGCTGTCTGGGTAAGCAGAACAAACAGTGCTAAAACGACTGATGACGCACGTATCCTCACTAGTGCTTTCACTTTCCTCACATCCAACAAAATAAAAAACCCTTCTTTGTGTAATCTAGTCAGCACCACATCTCACTTTACTACTGACAATGATAGGCCAATGACATGTCAAGCAGATTACAGCAATGTTACGGAGGTGTTACAGAAGTTCTTGCTGTGCGCTATGACTGAGCTAGGAAGGAAAGGGCGAAGTGATTGTCGGTGTAGAACAGAACGGCGGAAGAAGTAGGGAGTTGCCAGAAGTGTGATGCCTTACTTTACTTTCAATAAATCCTGGAAAGTGTCAAGCAAGGAGTAGAGCAAGGTCTTGGTTTGCCCAACTAGAGGGAAACCTGCTTCGATGGTAGCTGCATTCTGGACATATAGACCTGGTTGCAGTTCATTGGAGCAGTGTAACAGCATTTCCCTGAGGCTTTCGATTTTGTACTCCAAATGAAACTGTAGACCCACAGTTCTATCACCATAAACGAAGGCTTGGTTGTAGCACCCCTCGCTGGTGGCGATATGAAGTGCCCCTGGGGGTACTTGAAACGTATCGCCGTGCCAGTGAAATGCCTCAAAACAATCAGGCCAATTGATAAAAAGACGGTTTGATCGAGCAGCCTTCGTTAGCGATACCGGATGCCATCCGATCTCTTTGTACTTGTTGGGGGAGACTAGACTGCCAAGTATATCAGCGATGAGTTGGGCTCCCAAGCAAATGCCGAGTATCGCTTTGCCGAAGGAAAGGGCCTGTCGAAGAAAGTCCCTTTCCTTCTGAAGCCATGGGTGTTCATCGTGATCGTAAATGTTCATTGGGCCACCCATAACGAACAAAGCATCAAACGTATCTTGCGTAGGTAACTCTTGTCCGTTGTACAACTGTGTACATGTGATCGGATGCCCATGATCATGAGCCCAGTCTTTAATACCTGCCGCATCTTCAAAGGGAACATGTTGTAGATAGTGAAGTCGCATTTGTTCCTTTCCCCCATGTTAAACATCAGTCCAGTTCTTCCACATCGGAATGACGGCCTTCTTTGAGGTCATCGAGCATAGTGTCTATGGTTTCCTCACAGACCTCGCCATACCAGAACCCCTCGGGATAAACAACCATCACCGGTCCTTTCTCGCAGAGCTTCATACAACCAGTGCTGGTTACCTGAGCATTGAGCCCACGATCCAGAATCTCATTTTCTATATAGGCAAGAAAATCTCCTGAGCCCTTCTTGCTGCAGGCTCCCTTGTTGTCTCCTCCAGACCTGAAACTGGCACAGACGAAAATATGATGGTCGGGTTTGTTCATTTTCCTTTTCTCCTTCTCTAAGTACTACAGCGAGGCTTATCCACACCCTATCCCCCCACCAGAACACTGTCCATCACATGACTTCATTGGACGCTTTATCATAGACTTCATGTTGTCTCCTCTGAAGAGTGCCCGGACTACTTCGTCAATAAGTCCCTCGATTTCCATGACTGCTATCCCTTTTCCTTCGAGAATCCTTCGGGGATTGGCGCCAACGCTGCTTATCATCACAGCTGCGCAATCCCCAAGAATCTCGGCTAGTGTATCCCAGCGCTGATTTCCTGTGCTGGGTTGTGGGGTTTTACGTGCCTCTAGCAAGCAGATATCATTATCTCTCTGACCATAGATAAGAAGTTGTGAGGCTTCCCCAAGATGTTGGTTAATCAAGATTCCTTCCCGACTAGTCACTGCAACGTATGGACGGTCAGTAGTGATTGATACCGGCGACATATCAATACCTTCGTAGGTTTTGAGGACTTTTACTAAGTCAGAGCTCAGCTCTTCCCCCAGAAGTCCCACAGCATCAGCCCTGCATCGTGTACAATGGCTCATCTGTGGGAGAAACTCGGCGGCAGCATTCCTGATGCTTTCAACCAAGTCTCTGGAGGGCTCTGGGATATTGGAAAAGGCGGATCCCTCATTCGGGTAGTGGGGAACAACATTTAAGATGTCCACTCCCATAGCCCCCATCTTTTGAGCCACCTCTGGGATATGGTGATCGTTGATACCAGGAAGGATGATGCTATTAACCTTGACTGCTACCCCTATTTCCTTTAGCCGAGTGATCGCATCAAGCTGATGCTCAAGCAGTATGTGTGCCCCTTTTTGAGGATTAATCACTCGTTTGTTGTAACGTATCCACGCATAGATCTTTTCTGATATCTGGGGATTTACGGCGTTGATTGTAATAGTCACGTGACTTACTTTCAGATCAGCCAGTTCATCAATATGTGGACCAATCCCTAGACCATTGGTGGCCACACACAGCAACATCTGTGAATATGCCTGACGGACCTTAGTCAGGATTTCCATAGTCTCTTTCGAATTGGCAAAGGGATCCCCTGGTCCGGCAATACCCACCACCGATATGTTACCCTCTTTTTTCATCACAGCATCCAGATAGAGCAGAGCCTGATCTGGCGAAAGCAAACCGGAGGTTACGCCGGGACGGCTTTCGTTGATACAATCGTATTGTCGATTACAGAAATTGCACTGGACATTACAGCGCGGAGCCACCGGCAGATGAACCCGTCCAAACGTATGTCGCACCTTGTCATTAAAGCAGGGATGTTGCTCGATGTTCATTGGATAGCCTCTCTTGTTCTTACATGTACGAAAAACCCCGTCCTGAATCGATTTGTTGCTTCTCCAGGACGGTATTTGCGATTCGGTCAAACAGTTCCTGTGCACCACGATATCCCAGATGGTGAATCCGTCCACCCCCCACCCGGTCATGGATGGGGAAACCCACTCGAATCAATGGGACGTTGATCTGACGAGCCAGGAAGTATCCCTTGCTGTTTCCGATTAATATGTCCGGTTTAAGGTATACCGCGGCTTCGGCTATATCTATGAAATCTACACCGGAGAGCACCTCTCCTCCCTGATCGATGAAATTATGGTTAACCTCGTTGATCTTTGCTTTTAGGCTCCCACTGTTTCCGCCTGAAGCGCATAATATGGGGGTGATACCAATCTCACTCAAAAAGGAGACCAAGCCTACTACCAGGTCTTCTTCACCATAGATGGCAGCGGTGGCTCCAGCTACGATTTTGTGACCATCTATATAGGAATCAATAAGACGCCCTCTCTCTCTGATATATTTATCAGGTATTGAAGAGCCGCTCACGCTTTGCAGTGCGGCAAAGAAGCGATCGGTTTCATTGATCCCAATAGGCAAACCGAGACGATAGACTTGTACACCATACTCCTGTCGGAGCAGCAATCCTGTGCTGTCTCCCTCTGCAAGTATACGTCCGAATTCAATAGTGGCAGCTGCAGATCCCATGCGTTTAATCTCTTCAACTGGCGTTCCGCCCTCGGAGATTCTGTGATATTCATCCCAGGGGCCGCCATCTAAAGTCTCGGAATAGTCAGGCAACACTACAAAAGGTATGCCAAAATCCATCAGGATCTCTTTCATATATCGCAAATCTGCTGGGGAGACCATTCCAGGAAGAAGGTTCAGGTGATTGCTCCTACCCTCCTCCCTCACCACCATTGAAGCCACGATGGCATGCACTGCCCCGTGAAAACCGTCAATATGCGTTCCGCTATAGGATGGAGTGGAAACATGCGTTAGTGGTGGCAGATCTTCATCAGAATGCGATGACCTGAAATCTCGCAAAAACATGGGCACATTGTCACCGATTGTCTCCGAAAGACATGTGGTAGCTATACCAATGAACTCGGGATCATATTGCTTACAGATATTCTCTAAGGCGGACTTCATGTTGAGGCCTCCACCAAAGATAGCGGTCTCTTCAGCGAAGTTGGAACAAGCGATGTCCATCGGCTCCCTGAAATG
This sequence comes from Chloroflexota bacterium, assembly GCA_034189315.1. Classification (GTDB taxonomy): domain Bacteria; phylum Chloroflexota; class Dehalococcoidia; order UBA2247; family JAXHVC01; genus JAXHVC01. Next base: position 5,945 of record JAXHVC010000262.1, read on the forward strand.
GCTGATGAGGTATCGCCGTATATATGTGGAACACCCTTGCGATCCATGCAGCAGCGGAATACCGCCCCGAATACCCTTGAAAGCAAGACATGCCCCCAGCGGGGTGCAGAGCTTGCAGGCGTTTTGGGTAGCCTCATACGATTCGTATATCGATGATTGGATCAGCATGGAATCACCTCGATTCTCCTGTCCTCTTTTCCATGGCGAGGAGCAAACTGCCACACTGGGCTGGTGACAGAGCAGTGTACCTCTTTGGCGAAATTAAGCATGCCCTCGTATCCTGCCAAGGGAATCTTCCGTTCATGATTGTGATCGCAGAAGCCGACGCCTATCTTGTAGGCGATGGGCCGTTCCTTGACTCCTCCGATGACCAGGTCTGCCTCCTTTTCGATAATATACTTGGAAAGCTCCAATGGATTGGCGTCATCCACGATCACAGTACCATCGTCACATAGATCGTGCAGCAGAGCGTAATCTTCATCGTTACCAGTCTGTGATCCGGCCAGAACTACGTGCATTCCGAGATGGCGCAGCGCCTTAATCAGCGAAAACGCCTTGAAGGCACCTCCTACATAGATGGCTGCCTTTTTCCCTTCTAGGTCTTTGCGGAAGACCTCAATCCTGGGACGGATTGCTTCGATTTCCTCCCTAACCAGCTCCCGAGTTCTCTCCATTATCTCCGGCTTTTCTGGGAATCGTTCGGCCACATCATAAAGCGCTTTTGACATATCCTCTATCCCAAAATAGGAGACGCGAAGATAAGGAATTCCATATGACATCTCCATCATTTTTGCCAGATGTACCATAGATCCAGAGCACTGCACCACGTTGAGAGCTGCCCCATGAGACCTTCGAATGTCATCTACTCGACCGTCTCCGGTCATCACCGAGACCACCTGAATGCCCATCCGTTCATAATACTTTCGGATGATCCATGCTTCTCCGGCGATGTTGAATTCTCCCAGTATGTTGATTGATTGTGACGAGATGTTATCAGTCGATCCCTGTCCAATAAGTTTAGATAGGGCACTACATGCTGCCTCATAACCATCCTTTTTAGTTCCCTTGAATCCCTCGGAGTGAACTGGTAGCACGGGGATTCCCTTCTCCTTTTCCACTGCTTGACAAATCGCAGCTACATCGTCGCCTATGATTCCCACAATGCATGTTGAATAGACAAAGGCTGCCTTGGGTTGATACCTGTCGATAAGTTCATAGAGCACCACTTTGAGTTTCTTCTCTCCGCCGAAGATGACGTCGTTCTCCCTCAGATCTGTAGAGAAGGACAGCCGATGCAATTCTGGTCCGGAGGAGAGGGCACCACGAATGTCCCAGGTATAGGCTGCGCATCCGATGGGACCATGAACTAGATGGAGAGCATCAGCAATGGGATAGAGCACAACCCTTGACCCGCAGAAGACGCAGGCACGCTGACTTATGGTCCCAGCCAGAGAGTGTTTTTCACAGGTGATGGAAAAGGGCATGTCTCCCTTTTGCTTTATTTGTGATTGGCGTTCTTCGAGAATCGATATATTATTCATGATAATCCCTAGTTACCGTATTGTTGCGTGTTACGTATCGTCAAACCCTGCCTCAATCTCCCTTTGCTACAGGGGGGAGGGTTAGGACTCTCCCCTCTGCCAGAGAGGAAATCCTGAACCTACACTCTTTTCCAAGGGGAGGCGGGAAGTTTCTTCTGGAATAATACACGGCCATGGTTATTTCATAATGCAACCGCCTACCTCTCTCATTGCTACGAAACTAGGCTTTTGCCTATATGATTACCGTTTGCAGACTGTGCCATAACCTGGTTCCATATTGTTATCCGTTCCTTGTTCCGTCATTGCGAGCATTAGACTCGTGAGAAACACGGGTTATTAGTGAAAGAAACAGCCGGTTTCTTAGAGCGAAGCGTGACAATCTTATCACCCCACCCTGCGATTGCTTCGTCCTTCCACTCCCTGTAATGACAGAAAAGCAGTGATTGTGACACGCTCTGTTGTTCTAGGATCCAGCCCTCCCCTCCCCCATTGGGATTCCTGTTTCCGCTGGAATAACAGAGTGACGTGGTGCCAATGGCAACCGGCATGATGGATTTTGAGCGGAGCGCGGCAATCTAGGCAGTTGGATGGCCTGTGCCCTTTTATGGTTTCTGTGTTCCTTTTTAGCATGTGTATTCCACTTAAGGATCATCATTCCCCTTACCTAGATTGCCGTGTCGCTATCACTCTTCGCAATGCCCGGACCATGATTCTTGAGTGTCTTTGAAAAATAGTCCACATTCTTCTCGTGTTCTTTTCTGAGAAGCTATAGTGGTGATCCAACATTTCTCTTACATCACCAGTTCCATGTTTATATCCGTACTGTCACGGTCCTTCCGATCCAGCAGCGCATTTAGGATTTTCTCCAGCAGACGGATTCCACCTCGATAACCCATTGACGGAAAGTAGCTGTGGCCTACGCGATCAAGGATAGGGAAGCCATAGCGAACAAGCGGTATATCCTCGTCCTTGGCTATGTATTTCATGTAGGAATTGCCTATAAGTAGGTCCACCGGATCGTTCTTGATCCACTGGTGGAGTAAAAACATATCGCCAGGAACCTCTATTTTTATCTCGCCAGGAACTCCCTTGACTGCTTGCTGAAGAGAAGTCACGAACTTTTTACCTGCCGGTGTCCCTGAGATCATATAAACTGGACGCATGTCGATGGAAACCAGGAAATTAGCCATGGCAAGGACCTGATCTGGATCGCCAGCGATAGCCACTCGTTTACCGTAGAAATACTGATGCATATCAGAAATCACATCGACCATCTGACCCCTCTCGAAGGTTATGCAGTCTGGTACGTTGACACCGGCCATTCTATGCAGCGTATCAATAAAATGATCTGTTCCAAGCAACCCGAGTGGGAGGTTGGTGATCTCGTAAGGGACTTTGCACTTTGTATCCAGAGCCCGCGCTGCTGCCAGGGAAGCGGTTCGGCCCATGGCAATCGTTCCCATACTTGATCCGGTATTTCTTAATCCTTCGATGGTCACACCACCCTCAGGGAACATTCTGAACTTACCTGTCATGGGACTGTTCAGCACTCCATAAGTATCGGGGAATATGATGGTGTTAATACCCATCATGCCGACAATTCGTTTGATTTCTTCCATATCTGCAGGTTCTACATACCCAGGTATCAAATTGATAGTTCTTGTGGCGGAACCATTTTCGGCAAAATAGTCCACCATCGCCTTAGTCATATTAGAGAAGCCGGTAACATGCGAACCTACGTAGCTGGGCGTATTAGCATGAAAAATATATTTACCCTCAGGTATTTTTCTATCCGCTTTGGCTTTATTTATAATCTGTGGAATATCATCACCGATTGTTTCCGAAAGGCAGGTGGTATGCACTGCAATCACCTTCGGATTGTATACGGTAAAGATATTGTCGATGGCCTGAAGCAGGTTAGACTGCCCGCCAAAGACCGAAGCCCCCTCGGTAAAAGCACTGGTAGCAGCCATGACAGGCTCCTTGTAATGTCGGGTTAGGGTTGAACGATGATAGGCGTAACATCCCTGTGATCCGTGGCTGTGTGGCAAACAACCGTGAATGCCCAGAGAGGCATATAGGGCGCCAATAGGCTGGCAAGTCTTGGCTGGATTAACAGTTAATGCTGTCCGCTCTGCAATGTCTTTTGTCGTATGTCGAAGTAGCATAATCATTCGTCTCCATAGTTATTTCCATACATAAGTAGCAACCAGTTCGGGATGTTTCTGCCAAGGCGCCTTTAAATAACTCCAGATATTACAGTTGACCATACGGTCGACTTCCCTATAGAAGTTGATAGCCCCTTTGAATCCGGCATAAGGTCCCCCATAGTCATAGCTGTGAAGCTGTTTCATTGGAATACCATGTTTTTGGATGGTGTATTTTTCCTTGATACCGGCGCAGAATATATCAGGTCGGAACATCTTGATGAGCTTGTCTGTCTCATACTGACTGATATCATCTATAACAAGAGCCCCGTTTTTCATGCTAGGCATCATCCCCTCGTAATCACACACCATCACATCAGCTGCTTTCAGCTTCTTGAGATCCTCCTGTGATTTCCTAGGCATAAATTTCTCTGGATCGGGGTGAACCTCCAGCTCTTCTATATTTCGGCTATCAGCATCAACCGTTATATCGTCCAAAACCCTTCTGCCTTCATAGTCATCACGATGGCCAAACTCATAACCAGCCGAGAGCGTGACCATTCCTAGTTCGGCAAATAGTTCCTGATAGTGATGTGCCCTGGAACCTCCCACAAAGAGCATGGCTTTCTTTCCTTGGGTTCGCGGTCGGACCTCTTCTCTCACTCTTAAAACCTCTGGCATCTCCTCGGTGATGATGGTTTCCACCTTTTCTGTAAGCCCCGGATCGTCGAAATACTTCGCGATCTTCCTTAGCGATTTGGCGGTGGCCTCGGCCCCAATGAAATTTATCTTTATCCAGGGTTGCCCGTATTTTGTTTCCATCATCCCAGCAATGTAATTAATAGAGCGGTGACACATAACAAGGTTGAGATCTGCTGTGTGTGCATTGGCAAAACCATCGATGCTTGAGTTCCCACTGAAGGTAGAAACCAGGGTTATTCCGCACCTATTGAAGATTCGCTCAATTTCAAAAGCATCGCCGCCGATATTGTATTCACCCAGCAAATTGATTCTAAAATCACCTTCTCTTACAGTATCGTCAGTCCCCACAACGTGAGTGAATATTCCATTGTTTGCGATATGATGTCCTGCCGACTGGCTTACACCTTTGTATCCTTCGCAGGAGAAGCCAAAGACATTGATGCCCAGCTTCTGCTTCATCTCCCGACAGACCATATGGACATCATCACCGATAAGACCCACTGGACAGGTGGAAAACACCGCAATAGCTTTTGGCTTGAAGATGTCATAGGCTTCCTGAATGGCCTTCCTTAGTTTCTTCTCGCCTCCAAAGATGATTTCCTCATCCTGCATATCGGTGGAGAAGCAGTAAGTTATAAAATTGTGTCCGTCCTCAGTGCTATTTGCATTTGTCTGGTTTCGCCGTGTAAGCCAACTGTAGAAACCACAACCGATAGGTCCATGGGTGATATTAATGATGTCCCGGGTTGGACCTAGCACCACACCCTTGCATCCGGCATAGCAGCAACCCCGCTGTCCGATGAGCCCTGGTACTGTGCGGACATTTGATTCTATTACTGGCACATTTCCATCATCGTCCAGAGCATTAATAACAATCTGCTTGGAGCGCTTACGGGCAACCTTCGTGGGATACTTGGCAAGTAGTTCCTGCTTGACTGTTTCGGGATTAAGCTCAAAAACCTCGTTTGTGTCTATTGCTTCCATCTCTTAGTCTCCTTCGAGGATCAACCTGCAGTGGTTGTGACCAGCCTATTCATCATCTAGAGCAGCATCGCCAATTTCGCCGGTACGAACACGAATAGCATCTAAGCATGGTATGATAAAAATCCTGCCGTCACCGGAGTGACCGGTTTGATTGACCTTGATAATGGTTTGGACCGTTTTGTCCACCATCTTGTCCTGGACGACCATAAGTAAGATTCGTTTGGGTATAAGTCGTCCGCTTTGACCAAGCTGGCTAATAGCCTCCTCGTATCCTTTCTCTGCTCCTTTCAACAGTTGAAGGTCTACAAGGCCCTTACCTCGCCCCAGTACATCCCTCGCGGTTATGGAGGAAATACCGGCTTCGGCCAGGGCTTTCTTTGTTTCGTTCATCTTATTCATGCGAATGATGGCCATGACCTCCTTCATACCACCACCTCTTCTAGTTCACCTCCGGTAGTCTCCTTTATACCGGAGCTAATCGTATAGGCCTCCTCGACGGGAGATACAAAGATCTTGCCATCCCCATATGCACCTTTCTCACCCGTCCTGGCTGCTTGGAGGATGGTCCTGATTACAAAGTCCTTATCCTTGTGCTTAACTACAATCAATAGCAACTCTTTTGGGATTTCGTCGTAGGTGATCTCTCCAATTTTTATCCCTCTCTGCTTGCCTCTACCTACGACTGACATCTTGGTTACGCCAGGGAATCCTGCCTCCATCAGAGCAGATAGAACACTATCCACTTTCTCTGGCCTTACGATAGATCGAATCAGAATCATTTTTGTATCTCCCCTGAATTCGGTTTGTTTTTTATCAGTAGCCCACCGTTTGTCCACTCCTTATGCCCCCTGAGTGCAGCGAAAAGACTTTGAAGGGGCAGTATGATGCTTGATCGCTCCTATCATCAGGTGGCCAAGAGGTACAAGCGATGGGCTATGATGCAATACCATAATCAATGAGTAGTTTCTCCAGTTCTTCAATAGGTAGTGGTGTAGGCACAACAAACATATCATTTTCAGCAATCTTTCTAGCCAGGGCTCGATACTCATCGGCTTGAGGAGCCGTTGGATCATACTCAATAACCGTCTTACGGTTAATCTCAGCTCGTTGTACAACGTTGTCTCTAGGAATGAAGTGAATCATCTGCGTGCCCAATCTCTCTGCCAAGGCACTGATCATCTCTTTTTCGTTGTCTACATTTCGACTGTTACAGATTAATCCACCCAATCGGACTCCACCCGCTTCGGTAAACTTGACTATGCCTTTGCAGATATTATTAGCTGCATACATAGCCATCATCTCACCAGAGCATACAATGTAGATTTCCTTGGCTTTACCTTCCCTAATGGGCATTGCGAATCCACCACAAACCACATCACCCAGGACATCGTAGAAAGCGTAGTCTAGACTCTCGCTTTCAGCATAAGCACCAAGTTGTTCTAATAGATTGATGGAGGTGATGATGCCTCGGCCCGCGCAACCAACTCCAGGTTCAGGTCCGCCGGATTCGGTGCATAGGGTCTTTCCGAATCCTTCTTTCCTCACATCGGCCAAATCAACGTCCTCACCCTCTTCACGAAGAGTATCTAGAACGGTCCTCTGAGCCAGCCCGCCCAGTAGCAACCGGGTGGAATCAGCCTTGGGATCGCATCCAACAACCATCACTTTCTTCCCCATCTCCGCCAATCCTGCCACGGTGTTCTGGGTGGTGGTAGACTTTCCTATTCCACCTTTTCCATAAATTGCGATCTTTCTCATAAGGCAATTACCTCCTCAGGTTCATCAGAAGCAATTGTAAAAAAAGAACATGTCAGAACGATTACAGCAACATTACGTGGGTGTTACAAAGTGCTTTTTAGAAGATATAACACAGCGTGAAAACAACAATTACTGATGGATATCGATAACACTAATGCAAGAGAGAATTATGCCCTTAGCTATATCTGCATGATGCGGTACAAAAACAAACTCGCAATGTCAAGTTTGCCCGACAAACAATGTGTTTCGGAGCTACGGTAATAATCATTTACAAGATTTACTTGCTTTTTTATAAGCAGCGTCTTGTGGGAGGAGAATCCTAAGATAGGGGACTAAGGGGACGCGTTAGCATTCCCTTGGCCAAGGGTGGGATTGAATTTACCGCAAACAGAGCGGAATCCAGTGAAGATGTAGATATGGTGTAATTGTGTCAGATGGAGAAATTCACTTGACGGCCATAGTTGTTGAATATATAAACTAGGTGAGATTTCCTGATGAGTATGATCTGAAAGAAAGATGCGATAGGTGAGCTGTCTACATTTATCAAACAATGCCTACGTGCAGGGATATGTATCGACTTAAACATACGTGGTATACAAAAGGAACCTCTGATCAAGTCCAGATTTCCGAGACTAACAGCTTTGGTTAAGCATGGCCTTGACTTATTCAGAGGTTCCTAAAGATTTCTTGTGAAGGCTGTCGAATAGCTAGATAACAGCCTCCCCCTCTTCACCTGTCCGTACTCTCATTGCGTTCTCTATAGCAGACACAAAAATCTTGCCATCACCAACTTCTCCTGTTCGTGCTTTTTGAGAGATCGCTTCCATGATCTTGCGAACGTCGGTATCTGTTACAACAATTTCAATTTTGGTCTTGGGTAGAAGATCAACTCGGTACTCCCGACCACGCCACATACGTTTCACGCCTTTCTGCTTACCATGTCCTCTAACTTCAGTGAGAGTCATACCAGGATAATCAGCATCTTCCAATGCCTCTCTAATAGTTTCCACCTTGTCCGTACGTACTATTGCCTCGATCTTTTTCATGTCCTATCCTCCCCGGTCAAGTCGATCCTGTGAGATCAACTTGACCTTAGTAGAGATGTCTTTTTAGTCATAGTAGGGTACTTCTTCTACATAGTGAAAGTTGGGGTAAGCATCAGCACCATGCTCGCCCAAGTCGAGACCCTGTATCTCCTCTTGGGGTGAAACCCTTATGCCGAAAACTATGTCCATTACTTTAAATACAATGTATCCTAATCCAAATGCCCAAGCCATACACACCATTGCCCCTATGAACTGTGCTGTAAGCTGCTCCCATCCACCACCATAGAAGAGTCCAGTAACGTAGGGTGCTTCTGTTGTATAATTACCATAGGTTCCATCGGCGAAAAGTCCAACGGCAATAAGTCCCCAAAAGCCATTTAGGCCATGCACACTCACTGCACCCACGGGATCATCAATACGAAGGCGATCGAAAAAGTATACTCCTCCCACTACAAAGACACCGGCTATCAAACCAATTACAACAGCTGCCCATGCTTCTACCCAGGCACATGGAGCGGTGATAGCGACCAATCCAGCTATAGCCCCATTGATCGACATGCTCACATCAGGTTTATTTGTCTTTATCCAAACTATCACCAAGGCTCCAATTGCACCAGCTGCGGCGGCAAGATTAGTATTCACTGCGATTACAGCTATACGTAGCTCATGTGCTGATAGTGTGCTGCCGGAGTTGAAACCAAACCAACCAAACCAGAGTAGAAAACCTCCCAAAGCTGCGAAGGCTAAACTGTGTCCTGGTATTGCTCGTGCTTTTCCATCCTTGGTGAATTTGCCTATTCTAGGACCTAGCACTATAGCACCGGCGAGTCCTACAAATCCGCCAATCATATGTACCACTCCGGAACCGGCGAAATCCACATGTCCCACTCCAAGGGATAGTTGAGAGAGCCAGCCACCACCCCACACCCAATGTCCATAGATAGGATAGATAAGAGCACAGAGTAACAAGCTATAGATAAAGTACGATTTGATCTTGAGTCTCTCTGCAACAGCACCGGAAACGATGGTTGCAGCTGTAGCTGCAAATACTACCTGAAACATAAAGAGCAGGTATGTACCGACATCATAGTTGTCTCCCGTTAAAAACCAGCCGGAGCTCCCAATGATACCTGCTTTGTCAGCTCCAAACATAATGGCGAATCCAACTGCCATAAAAACAATCGAACCTATGGAGAAGTCCATTAGGTTCTTCATCATCAGGTTCACAACGTTCTTAGCTCTGCACAAGCCTGCTTCCAACATAGCAAAACCAGCCTGCATGAGAAAAACAAGGCACGCGCATATAAGCACCCAGACATAGTCAATAGGTGCTCCTGGATCTTCAGCTAGGGTTTCTCCTCCACTAGCGTCCCCTGCAAAAGCAACACCACTAGTCATCAGTAGGAGGAACCAGGTAGACAACATGCAGATTCCTGCCCACTTTGGGGCTTTAAGAAGAAACATGGTTACCCTCCTTTCTAGAGAGAGGATAACCTATGGACATTACTGCTGGATTACACCCACGTTACATCCATGTTACAAGCAGTTCCTGCTCTTGTTTTTGATTACATGTAAGGACGTATCAAATGATATTCACTATGTCAAGACAGCAGTACTGGAAGCCACTGTACAGTATTTGTTGACCGATACAGGAGATAGAGAAACAACTGAGATCATTCGAAGATACATTGACTGTCATCATAATGAGGAGAGAGCCGAAGCAGCTGAGACTCTTATTGATGACCCTCTTTTGAGGTGGGGAGCCTCACTTAGTTGCGGTGAAGAGAGGCAGCAGCCTGAAGAAGGCTTTTGGTGTGAGGGTGTTTAGGAGTATCCACAACCTCTGTCAATGTCCCCTCCTCGACAATCTTGCCAAGGGACATTATTGCTATCCTATCACTAACCTTTCTAGCCACAGCGATGTCATGGGTAATGATTAGCATGGTTAAACCTCGTTGCTCCTGCAAATTCAGGAGTAGTTTGAGAATCTTGGCCTGTACGCTGGGATCTAAAAAAGACGTGGGTTCATCAGCAATCAGGACTTCTGGATTCATAACCAGGGCTCGAGCTATACAGACACGTTGCATTTCACCGCCACTGAGGTGATGTGGGTAGGTTTCCAGAAAGTGTTCGTTGGTAGGTAATTCAACCTCTCTGAGGACTTGTATGACCTTGCCTTCACGTTCCTCTTTCGATCCTATTCCCTGAATATCGAGAGGCTCTCTCACTAGCTCCAGCACATCCAAACGATGGCTCAGAGCTTCCCCCGGATTTTGAAAGATCATCTGTACTTTCCTACAAAAGTCCTTGTCTATCTTACAAATCCTGGTGCCTTCCAAATAAACTTCTCCGTTATCTTGTTTAACTAGCCCTGTGATCATACGTACAAGGGTGGTTTTACCTGAACCGCTCTGTCCTACTAGGGCGAGCGTCTCTCCTGCTTTGATGTTTAGACTAACTGAATCGACTACTTTCAGGTTTCCATAGGATTTACTCATGTTCTTGGTAGCTAGCATTGTGATGATACCACCTCGATGACATGCTAGGTGTTTCCCCTTGTGGACCACGAGTGAGGGTGCTTCTGTAGTGCATATTTCTATTGCTTGTGTGCAACGTGGATGGAATGTACATCCAGAAACCGATCTGTCCATCTGTCCCTTTACTCCTTGGAGATCCTTTCCTGTAGTCATATTAGGATAGGACCTAAGTAAGGCTCTGGTGTAGGGATGCCTTGGATCGGAAAGAACTTCTGCTGATGGTCCAAATTCCATGATCCGCCCTGCGTACATAGTGGCAACCTTATCGGCTAGTCTTGCCGCTGTGGATATGTCATGTGTGGTGATGATGAAGATATGATTCTGTTGAAGGCTTCGGAGCATGTCGATTATTTCCGCTGTCGAGGTGGCATCCAGCGATGATAATGGCTCATCCATGATAATAAGCTCGGGATCATTGGCCAGGGCCATTGCTATTAAAACCCTCTGCTGCTCCCCACCGCTAAGTTGGTGGGGATAAGCATTAAACCTGTGCTTTGGGAACCCAGTGCTTATGAGGAGTGCCGAGGCGCTTTCTCTTGCATCCAGTTTGTTTTTCAAACGATGCTCTGTCATAGGTTCTATCACTTGATCGATAATCTTGTGAACCGGATTCAAAACGTTGTTGGAGTTTTGAAATACCATAGACACTTTGTTCCAGCGAAGTTTCCTCATGGAATCCTCTGGCAGCGAGAGCAGATCCAGGTCGTCAAGAATTATCTTCCCAGAAACATTACCCTCAACCAATCGCATTATACTCAATCCGAAGGTGGTTTTACCGGCTCCAGACTCTCCGATTATTGCCAAAGACTCTCCGTGGGTTACGTCTAAGCTTATCCCCTTGAGTATCTCATCCTGGCCATAACTCATGTGCAGATTTTCAACCTTAAACATTTGCCTCATCTTTCAGTCTAGGGTCCAATGCTGGTTCCAAGGCATGGCCAATGAAAGTAATGGAGACTATTGTCAGGGATAGGGCGATTCCTGCAGGAAGTAACCACCAGCGCCAAACGTCAAGGAATATCCAATCGAGGGCCTCGCGCATCATTGTACCCCAGCTTACAATGTTAGGGTCCCCTATACCTATAAAGGCTAGACCTGCCTGAAGGAAGATAGCTCTTCTTACACTATAAATGAAATCCACTATCAGGATAGTTCCCAGGTCTGGGATTAAGTGGCGACGCATTATGTATAACTTATTAGCCCCGAAACCTCGGGCTGCAGATATGTGAACCCTTTCCTTTAGCGAAAGGGATTGCGATCTTACAATCCTAGCTCCACCTTGCCAGCTCAGTAAGGACAACAGAAGAATGGTGGCTCCCAGACCAGCTCCCAGATAAGCTGATACTAGGATCATAACAATTAGTAGTGGCATTACAATAAAGGCGTCAACTATCCTCATAACTATCCTGTCGTAAAGCCCCCCGATTAAAGCTGCCGAAGTGCCAACTATGGCACTCAAGATAGTGGATAGAAGAGCTACCAAGAGCCCAACCAAAAGCGAGGTTCTGGCGCCATGGACAAGTTGGCTCCAGATATCCTGTCCCACATGATTTGTACCTAGCAGGTGGTTTAAGGAAGGTGATTCCAGAGAATGAATGGTTTGTTCGATTGGGTCGTGGTTGGCAAGTAGAGGGGCAAAAACTGCCATCAGTACTATCAGAAGGAAGAGGGCTATGCCTAACCTGCCAACACTACTATGGGTTACTTCTCTCTTAGGGTCAAGGTGCATGGTTCACCCTTGGGTCCAGCTTCCTGTAGGATATATCTATCAGAAAGTTGGCTGCGAGAACTGATATGGCGGTCACCAGTAGTGCTCCTTGTATGATGGGGTAGTCTCGAGCACCTAATGCCTCATAAGTCATATATCCTATTCCGGGGTAAGCGAAAACGATCTCAATAAACAGCACACCGGTCACCAGTCGGCCTAGCCATATGCCTGTTCTAGTAACCATAGGTAGCATAGAGTTCCTTCCGGCATGACGGTATTTCAGCGTCCTCTGGGACAGACCTTTTGCTCTAGCAGTGAGCATATAGGGTTCCTTCAGCACAGTGATCATAGTATTTCTGGTTAGGAGGTACCCGCCAGTAAGGTGGGCAATGGTGAGTGCTGTCATAGGCAATATAAGGTGCTTCAGGATATCCCATATCAAAGGGACTCCAGATAGCTCTGAGTAAGCAGTCTTGGCTCCGAAAAGAGGAAGGATTCCCCAACTAACCCCGAAGACAAGTAAGAGTAGTATGCCTAGAAAGAAGTCAGGGAAGCCGCTAAGTGACATGAGCCCAGAGAGCAGGGCTTTGTCGGTTCGGCCACCACGTCTCCATCCGGACTCGATACCTAGTAGGATTCCTAATGCAGTGGACAGGATCAGAGATGTTCCTACTAAAAGCAGAGTCCAAGGAAGACTATCCCATATTACTTCCGAGACAGGAGCATTG
>JAXHVC010000263.1:0-7768 GCA_034189315.1 Chloroflexota bacterium
AAGCTCGGGATAGATTGATTCTGTTTCCATGGAAATGACCATCCGAAGAACGAAAAAGGTGAGGAGGGACGAATTCATTCGCCCTCCTCACCTCAATACTACGTGAATGAATTATGCTTTCTATCTTACTTGATTATTTAGGAGAAGGTGGAACCAAACAGCCAGCGCATGTCGAGGTGTTTCCGCTGATATCAACCCCCGTAACAACAGGATCAGTGGGCAGAGTGATATGCCATGCCACCGCACCTGCCTGACCATTGGAGCTACCGATCTTCTTAATTGAAGTATCGGCTCCGAGAGCCTCAGTGAACTTAATTACAACACCGCTCTCGAAAGGCCCAAAGAGATAAGGATTATCGGCTATCCCAATATAGAGTACTGGCGCGGAATCACAGATGTCATTGACAAAAAGTTGGTAGAAACCGTCCGGATTTTTCGCCTTACTCTTAGCATTATCCGAACGGTTCTCTCCAGGAACATTTTCCCCATACAGATTCACGGCCTCGACACACCATACCGCGGGTGGGGTAGTATCCTCCACCGTTATGTTCGTGGTGTCTGTGTCTGTGAATTGGCCGTCGAAGACAGTCAATGTAACTGCGGCAGTACCTAGGGGAAAGATCACAGTTGGGCTCACACCCTCTGCTGAACCTCCAGCCCAAGTCCATTTATATGTGAGTGGCTCGAGCAAACCATCATCTGTAGAACCAGAGCCATCGAGGGTCACTTCAGCTCCCTCATACGAAGTCTGCTCCACAATCTGATCTTCGCCTGCATCTGCTGTTGGCGGGAGGTTTCCTACCTCAACAGTGAGGTCATACAGAATCGGAGAGATATCACCTTCCTTAATCTTTAGCGTCGTCTCGATTTGCAGGTACCATCCGTTTGGTGTTGTACTAAGGGCAACTCCATTTGTTGCGGTTTCCCATCCGGACCAAGTATCTCCATCATCATTGCGACTTCTCACCTGTACAGAGACAGAGGTTCCTTCAGGCTCATTGCTATTCCAGGATACTTTACCCCATGGCATATCTGACACCTCGCTGTCGAAGTCGACGGTCCAAGTTCCCGTCTTGGTGGTAACATTGCGGGAAATGTACCCGGTCATGTCACTGTAGTTGTAGGGATATGTATGACCACTCAGGGTCAAGTCGGTAAGTTCCGTCGAGGGGTCAATGCGCATAACATCATTCGAGATTAAGTTCGTGACCCATATCTTGCCAGCGGCATCTGTTGCGACACCGGTTGGGGTGTTACCAACAGTGATAGTGGCTTTCAGGCTACCATCAGAAGCGTTGTGGCGTGTTACCGAGTTAGCTCCTGAATGTGCCATCCATACATCGCCATCCTGCCCCACGCACACACCTCGATTGCTGGCGCCACCAGGAATCGTGACAGAATACAGCCACCCGTTCGTTGCGGGGTCTAACTTCCGCAAACGGTTATTTTGCCAGGCAGACGTGTAGATGAACCCGGAAGAGTCTATGCTTATTCCATAAACCCAGCCATCACCTGTTGGAATTGTCGTCACTGTGTCCGTGCCACTGGGATTGTCGATGCGAGTTAGTGACCCGTATGCCTGGTTGGAGATCCAGAGTGTTCCGCTGCCATCAACCAGAGCACCATAGCAGGGCAAACCTATAGGGATATTCTTCTGCCATGCACCGGTCTGGCCATCGTAGTAGCCCATGGTCTGACCATAACCGCCAATCCACACATTATTGGCAGCATCCACCGCGACGGCCCGCGGGCCGAAATCTACTTCTATCCGCATCAGGACAGCATCATCCTGACCCCACGCCTTGACATCGCCAGGCCCAGTGGACGTATTGATGACACCATCGGGGATAGTGTATGCCGGAGTGAATATGTCGGGCTTGGAGGCTTCTCCGCCAGTTGTGTCGGTGGGATAGAGTGCAATCTTGGTTGCCGTATTGGAGTCTCTGTTTCCTACCCACAGGTCACCGTTAGTGTCAACCGTGGTCCGCGAGGGGTTCTCATCGCCCGGGCCAGTGAAGTAACGGCCAAGCTCGATCCCCGTAACGGTATCGATCTTGGATACTGTATTCTCGCCGGAATTGGCCACCCAGATAAAGGGCAGTGTCTGCAATTCATCAGAGAGCTGCAGCTGGTCGTTATTAGGAGTCTCGTGGTTAACATTGACCAGCGTTCCCTCACCAAAATCTGCATCCAGAGTATAGGTTCGGGATATGACAACTGCACCCGCAGGTACCGCCGTCAATGGCAACAAACTTACCATCATTGCTACAATCACTAGTATAGGTAGAAGCTTTTTCACTGGTCTCCTCTTAAATACATATTCCGTTCCATGATTCAGATTACTCAGGAATGCTATTCTAACAGTCATCACCTCCTTCTTCCCCTGAGCTTAGACATACAGTAATTCTTTTAAGTCCGGGGATATAGACATTCCTAATAAACCAGGCCCTATTCCGATACAATCTTGTTCTCTGGTCATGATTATGAGCTTATACGATCATATCGTTAGCTCTCTTACCTTTAGCTCGTCGATAAGCTTATGTGCAGGAAGTATGAGAGGGAAGTCTCATTATATGCTGTCAACCCACTTTATTAAACTCAACCTCCAATCTGAAACCCCAATACATTTATCATCTTATTATCAACGCACTAACTGCCATCAATTCCTATTATCTTAACCCCTCATCAAATTTACACAAACCATCAATCTGTTTAATTACAGATTGTTAGATGAATAGTCCAGCAGCACCAACAATCTGAATGTTCGTAATAGCAAACAGTATTAGCTATTAGCAGGATAAGTAAAAAGAACAGTTCGTAGTGCATATTGAAGAATCGCGTCAGCGATTGAAAGTTTCGAAAAAGGACGATTGTTATAGCAGATACATGTGGTTCTGATTAATCCGAGGTATGGTCTAAGGTCTCAATGCTTTATTAAATAGGATACGAATAATTAAGCTAACAGACCTATGGACGGTACTCCATTCGCTCTTGATTTGCTGGATCGGCCACCACTTCTATAGTAGATTGACGGCGTCTCAGGAAGAATACCCCTATACAAAGGGCTATCGTAGATACAATCGCCCCGATCACCCAGGCCCAGGGAAATGAATCATGTTCGGTTTCTGCGATATCACCAATATATTTCACGGGAGCCCCCGGATCTTGGATAATCCCATTAGCTTGAAGGTCCTTGTCCCCCCTCTTACCATCCACGAAATGCAATGTGATCACATTACCATTGATCTGTGCACCCGTCTCTCCATCATAAAGGAATTCGTACCAGTGTGGAACAGTGTTATCTGGTGTAGGGCCATATTTCCAATAAGTATCCACTGTGGTTCCTTCTGACAAATAGATAGTGACTGTTATATGACCGCCAACTTCCACAGGGCCAAGCGATATGTTGAAGAATCCATATGGGAATCTGGTGTTCTTTGGCATGTCATCCGGTGATGGATTATCTATGGCCGCAACATTGAAACCTGGTTTCCTATCATCACAAACAAAAGTTACATAGTTGATACCATCACTTGAATGGATTGAAATAACGTTATCCTGATTTCCGTCTGGAATGCCATCTTTGTTTCCATCGTAGTTTTCATCCTTGCCAGATGGACCATGTTCTTCAACGCCATCTGCATCACCACCTATCTCATCGTGATGGACATTCACCCCTCTAGCCTTTAGCGCCTCGATGCTCTTTACGTCATCTGAACCAATAAGAAGTTCCAACGCATTATCACCAAGCCATATCTCATCGCCATGACTTAAGCCATTGTTGGTCACTAGAGGTAATATATTAGCTATCTCATTGTGTGATATGTTTAATGTATTCAGATTGCCCAAATATGACAGCGCGTCAATAATCTGAATTCGGTTATTCTCTAGGGAGAGGAACTCCAAACCAGACAACTTCGCTAGCGGGGAGATATCCACCACCGCATTACCATCCAAATAGATATGAGTTAGATTTGTCAGGCCAGCTAGTGGGGAGATATCAGATATGTATTCATTATCTCGCAGATCAAGCGTAAGCAGTCCAATGCAATGTTCCAGCCCCGATATGTCCTTTACATTCCTACCGCTAGCATCCAACGAGGTAAGCCCAACCACATCAGCTGAGGACAAGCGGTCACTGGGTTTATCTATAAGTTCTCTGATCAACATCTCCAAATTCCTGTCTGAGAAGAGCCCCTCCAACGGATTATGATGGACTGTAACACCCTTTTCTTCTAAGGCCCAAATATCCTGCATATCTTGAGAGAAATTCCACATATCCAAAGCATTGCCATTGATCCAAATATCTGTATCCTGTCCTAGACCAGTGTTTTCTACAAGCGGAGATATATCGGATATGTTATTACCAGAGAGATCTAGTACGCTTAGCTCAGTAAGTCCAATCAGAGGAGAAACATTATCAATTCCACAGTCTCCCAGAAATAGGACACGCATGCCCGTCAATTCCCCAAGCGGGGAGATATCGGCTATCTGGTTTGACGTTAGCTTCAATAGTGTGAGAGCAGTCATGCCACGTAGCTGAGAGATATCAGTCAGGTGGTTCTGTGAAAGATCTAGGTGAGCCAAGGCTACACAGTATTCAATACCAGAGAGATCCCTGATTCCTCGTCCAACAAGCTCTAGCGATGTCACCAATAATAAATCGCTTTCGTAAATACCCCCCACTGGTTTGCCGATAGCATTTCTTATCACCGCTGCGAGATTTGGATCGCTGAATACAACAGTGATTTCATCGTGATAGACGTTGACACCACGGTCCTTTAAAGTAAGAATATCCTGCATAGCAGGAGAAACTGATCGTAAATCCAGGTTGTTTCTTAAAAGATATAAATTATCACCAAATCCCAACCCATCGTTATTCACCAGCCCGGATAGATCATCTATCCTATTGTCATCCAGATATAACTGGGCCAGCTCTTGCATATCTGATAAAGGAGTAACATCGACTATTAAGTTGTTGTTTAGATTTAGAATAGTCAGATTGACCAGGTCTTGTAACGGTGCAACGTCGCCTATGCGATTAGATGACAGGAATAGGATATTCAACTTGACAAGATGAGCTAAAGGAGAGAGGTCATCTATATCATTATCGGCAAGCAATAGACGTTCAAGGTTCCTGCAATACTCAATACCAGTGATGTTTTCAATACCCTTACCAGTGGCATCCAGACTAGTCAGAGTTTCTAAATCATCGAGATGAATGTCTCCCGTAGGCAAATTGATGACAATTCTGACAGCTTCCTCTAGATTAGGATCAGGGAATTGAACCACCCAGGGATCATGATATACCGTAACACCATTACTAGTTAGCTCTTGGATTACGAGCATCGTAGGAGACTCAGGAGCAAGGTCCAGATAATTCCCGTAGAGCCAGATGCTATCTCCTTCACCAAAACCACTATTGAATGATAATGGGCTAACATCCTCTATGGCATTATATGAAAGGTCTAAATTGCGTAATCTCACCAGGCCCCCGATTGCAGATATATCTACGATCCGATTAGCACTCAAGTACAAACCAGTCAGTCTATCGAGATTGGCTAGGGAACCAATATCAATTACATCATTTGAAGAGAGATGGAGTTCTGTGAGGTTAGTAAGACTAGAGAGGGGGGATATATCTACTATGTTGTTGAAAGTCAGGACCAATGTTGTTAGTTCGTTTAGACTGGATAGAGCCGAGATATCCTCAATATTATTGCTGTTAAGGCGAAGCTCGGTCAGATTAACACAGTGTTCAAGCCCATCAACTTCCACGATACCTAGACCAGAAGCATCCAGTTGGCTTAGGGTTTCTAAATCGGCAACGGTTATAAGTACAGCCGGCTTATCAAGCTGCTCTGCTATGAAATCCTCCAGTTCGGTATCAGTGAAGAAGCTCTCTATCGGATCATGATGAAGGTTCACTCCTCTTTCCTTGAGTGTCCAAATAGCGACAGCGGCTTCACCACCAGATGTTAAATCAAGATCATTCTGTTCGATCCAAACCTCATCACCATCATCGATTCCGACACTGTTCACAAGAGGTTGCAGATCTGTTATTAGGTTTTCGCTTAAATCCAAGGTCTCCAGCTGCAATAGGGAAGTAAGTATGCTGATATCTGTTAATAGATTTCCTTTCAGATCAAGCTCAGCTAAATCAGACAGAAGGATAATAGTGGCCAAGTCATCATCTTCGATGTTGTTATTACTAAGAGACAGATACGTGAGATTGGCCAAGTTATCCAAACCCAAAATGTCCGAGATGTCATTGTCATCTAGCTTTACGTAGGTTAGTTCCACTAGAGCGTTCAATGGCGATATGTCCGTTACCTCGTTCCGATCAAGTTCTATGTGCTCTAGATCCTTACAGTACTCAATACCAGAGAGGTCTGTAATACCGAGATCACTAGCAATCAATGTAGTAAGACCTAATAAATCGTCCTCCAATATATCCCCACTGGGCTTGCTAATAGCATCCCTCACCGCTGATTCCAAATTGGGATCTACGAATACCACAGGATTATGGGTGATTTCTATGTTTATGGTACCGGCCCCCCCGTCAGATGATACCGATAGAACAAAGTTATGCACCCCAGCACCTGATAATTCACTCCTATCAACGATGAGCAAAACCGTGGACGTATCAGTAGTAACATTTCCACTCATGGGAGATGCGCTAAGCCATGAAGGCAGGGGCTCCTCAATTGACCAATTTAAAGTTCCTGTACCGATATTGCTTATATAGATACTCGCTTCGGTATCGGTTAATCCGAAATCTACCATATTAGGGGTGATTGAAAGCTCTGGAACATAGATGCCAGTACCGCCTAAGCTTACGGTTGTAATCAACTCATCCGGGTCGTTGGAGGGGATATCGAAGCTATCACTGAACGCACCTATCGATCCGGGTTCAAAACGAATCTTTATCGTGCGATTTCCACCCGGAGCTATGGTCTCACCAGAACAATTGTCTGCGATAATCGTGAATGGAGCGGTTAGTGGATCGGACACAGCTACTGTACCTATTATCAGGTCCGCTGTACCCAGGTTGGAGACCGTTACTACTCCCTCTACGAAAGAGCCCACCTCCACATCACCAAAATCTACACTTGGTGGAGAGACTGATATATCTGCGGCTATTCCCTGACCACCCACAGCTACTGTTACAACAGGGATATCCGGGTCGTTGGAGGGGATATCGAAGCTATCACTGAACGCACCTATCGATCCGGGTTCAAAACGAATCTTTATCGTGCGATTTCCACCCGGAGCTATGGTCTCTCCAGAACAATTGTCTGCGATAATCGTAAATGGAGCGGTTAGTGGATCGGATACAGCTACTGTACCTATTATCAGGTCCGCTGTACCCAGGTTGGAGACCGTTACTACTCCCTCTACAAAAGAGCCCACCTCCACATCACCAAAATCTACACTTGGTGGAGAGACTGATATATCTGCGGCTATTCCTTGTCCACTAACACCTACCGTAGCAACAGGGGTATCAGGGTCGTTGGAGGGGATATCGAAGCTATCACTGAACGCACCTATCGATCCAGGTTCGAAACGAATCGTTATCGTTCGATTCCCCCCGGGAGCTATGGTCTCACCAGAACAATTGTCTACGGTAATTGAGAATGGGGCGGCTAGTGGATCGGACACAGCTACTGTACCTATTATCAGGTCCGCTGTACCCAGGTTGGAGACCGTTACTACTCCCTCTACGAAAGAGCCCACCTCCACATCACCAAAATCTACACTTGGTGGA
>JAXHVC010000264.1:0-24187 GCA_034189315.1 Chloroflexota bacterium
GTCCAGCCTTCTCATAACAATATCTAAATAACAAATTCCGCGTCAAGGAGACTGCGTCACAATGTCATCGGGAGGTGGCTGACCAGGGCAATTCTGTAATCTCTTCTCTACAAGTAGAACGATTCGCCATAGGGCCATAAAATGACATACTATATTGGTTGGTGTCTTACAGTTATGACACAGTCTCCAGACACGGAATGACAACGCTCTGTTGTGTAGCTATTTCAACTGAACTACACTAGTTATTATTTCTCCCTCTCAAGTAATCGATCATAGGTTGGGTGACCAAAGGGACAACATCGCCAATCATATGCGGCATCAGGTTATCCATCACACCAGGCATTAGATCTGGCATCTGTTCCTCCATATAATCTGCCATAGGTACCCTTTGCGCCACCCTTTCAAGCATGGCAGGTCTGAGCTTGGGCATCATCATCGGCATCAATCTTGGGAACAATATGGGAAACATTGGTTTCATCATTTCAAGGGTACCAGGGACCTTGCCCATGGCTTTCATCATGCGTCCCATTCCAAAAGGCATGGCATCCATCATCTCTGGCCACATGGTTTGCATGAGGTCAGCAAATCCCTCGGGAGTCATTAATGCAATCATAGCCTCAAACGTTTCCCACTGCTTCCTAACCTCCGGATTGGGATCAGGGATATCATAGCCGAGAGCAGCAGCTGCAAAGTGAGCCAGGTCTATAACTTCAATAGGCACCTGCTTCTTATTCGCAGACACGCGAAGCTGGAACTCGCAACAGGGGCAGAGTGCTAGAACCTTGTCCGCTCCCGCTTCCTGAGCTTCATCTAAACGCATCTTACCAATCTCAGCAGCTACTGGTGGAGCCTTGATTAATGAGAGCACACTTCCGCAGCAGTGACCAGCTTGACGATTATGACTCATCTCAACAAGATTAACACCCGGAACAGCTTTGATCACATCTCGGGGGGCTTCATATACACCGCTAGCACGTCCTATGTGACATGAGTCATGCCAAGTAACTGTGACCGGTTTGTTACCGTTAGCGGGGAACTTAAACTCTCCAGACTTTATCTTTTCTGACACCACTTCACTATAGTGTTTGGTGGTAATGTTGTATTCAATTCCCAGCTTCTTGGCCCACTCCGGATACACACTTCGCCACATCATGTCACAGGCAGGACAGGAAGTGATTACAGTGTCTGCGCCAGTTGCTTTTACCGCGGCGATATTCTTCCTTATGGTTTCCTCAAAGACATCCCACTTGCCACACACCAACATGGGAGTACCGCAACAGTTCTCCTTCTCACCAAGGTAAGTGAAGTCTACACCAGCAGCATCAAGCAACCTCACACTGGCTATACCAATATCATCCTCTACATAGCTAGCAGTACACCCTGCAAAATAAACCGCCTTCGATTGATGAGCAGGACCGTGTTTTTCTTTGAGATCTTCCGGGAACCACTTAGACCGATCCTTCCTATAACCAGCCCATATATCTCCTTCTTTGCGTAAAGCCGCAGACATCATCTCAAACGGTGGTATTGTCATCCTTTTCTCTTCATGGATAAGTTTGCCTCGGAGCTTCATCCATGCAGGTTCTATCGGCAACGAAGCAGAACAACGTAGGTTGCACAGTTCACACGTAGTACATGCTAGGATGGTATGGACCATGAATTCATTCCATTCTTCCCTTCCTTCCATATACTCCCTCAACCAGTACCATTTACCCCTTGGGCTTTGGCTCTCCCATCCCCTGCCATAGAACTGATCACATTCCTCCACGCAGTACCCACATTGAGAGCATGAGTAGGCATACCATGCTACATCTGCAGGAACATTGCGTGATGCTTCAGTGGGACGCTCTCCCACTCGTGCAATCACATGATTACCCAATGGTCTAGCAAGCGACTCGAACCTTCGTGCAACATTTACCATACGGCTCACCACACCCCTATCGATAACCTTACCAGGATTGAGAATACCTTTAGGATCCGAACGTGCTTTGAATTCCTTCAGGCGTTTGACACGCTGCTTCCCAAGAATTTCATTGCACCTACCTGTAAAATAGAGGCCTGTGGCATATGGTCGCCCTCCATACTTCTCCGCAATCTTCATGATACTCAAAGAAAGGCTAAATACGAAGTTATAGCTGAAGCTGCGTTGGTCACTTGGAATAAAACCAAGAATAACCACTTCGGGTTGACCTCCAGTGCCATGTCGGATAATGACACCTTCTTTTACTACCGGCTGGTCTACTTTCTCCTCAATCTCCTGCATGACATCACCAAAAGATGCCAATGGAACTACAACTTCGGCCGGAACCAAACTGGGACCGAGCCGCTTGACTATCATCAGCTTGAATCGGTTCTTCCACTCATGCTCGGCAATACGTTCGCTTAGTATCTCCCCTTGACAAGGTTTCAGCAGATCGGGGAGTTGGCTCACGACCATCTCTCGATCCTTCTTACGAAAAGCCACAGTGGCAATATATGCTGCGGGTAATAACACTCGTTCTTCAATAGGATGACCATTGTGCTCCATTAGCGGAGACTGGTTCTTGAGCTCGGCCATACGTGGATTGATAAACAGGATAGACCATATGGGTAAATCGGCATCTGCGATAGACTGAACCAGTTTTTGAAGGTCATGAGCATCAGGACAACCAATCGATACGACTTCAAGCTCTTCAAGGGGTTGAACCATCAGGGTTATCTCACTGATAAATCCTGTTATACCTTCAGCATCTGCAACCAGTTCAAGTTCATCCCCACTGAATGTCTTTATGGTTCCGTCCGCAAGTACTACACGAGCGCTTACCACATTATCGCGGAACCAGCCCGCTTCATAAGAACCTATACCTGCTCCCCCTTGTGCCAGCCACCCACCAACAGTCGATCCAGGATAGCTGCTTGGATAAAGACGTAGTGTAAGTCCATCCTTGGCTAGCTGCTTATCTAGTTTCTCCCACACCACCCCAGATTGAACTGTGGCTGTGCATGCGCCAGGATCAACACTGATAACCTTGTTCATGCGATAGAAGTCCACCACCACTCCTTGCTTGATGGGAAGAACACCACCATACCCTGAGGAAGCCTTACCTCTAGGAGTAAGCGACACCTTTTCTTCATCAGCCCAACGCACTAAGCTAACCAACTGGTCCTCTGTGTCCGGTTGAACAACTGCATCAGGGATGGTTTTGCCTACAAACCGACCTACAACGCTAGGCATTGCTGCTATATCATGACCGTATAGCTTACGTTCGGTATTATCAAACTTGACCCGATCTCCAAATGTGTGACTGAGATATTGCTGTTGATGTTTATCCAAACTACTCATTTATGTCACCTCCATCATTTTCCCTTGTGCCGTTACATACACGCGTAGAGAGCCAATTCGGGTCTATGTTACCTTCACGCTCCCCGACATATTGCTCACTTTACTTGGCGAAGGTCCTTCACCAAGAGCTGGCGCTTTTGTAAATGAGTGGCTATCACCTCACGTACTAAATCACAGGCTTGTGCAATTTTCTCGCTCACGAGCTTATAAAAAACCAAGCTCCCCTCTCTTCGAGCTTCAACTATACCTGCATTGCGAAGTACAGCAAGATGTTGCGATGTATTAGACTGCTTGAGACCAAGACTTCCAGACAGCTCACTTACAGATTTTTCTCCCAGACGAAGTTCATGTATTATCATCAACCTCTTGGGATCTGCTAGGCATTTACAGAATTCGGCTTGCACCTGGAATACCTCTGATGTTGTAGTATCTGTATCCATATTCGCACACACCCATATTCCAATATTATTATTTAGTAATATTGTAATTTCTAAATAACCCTTTGTCAAGAGGTTAGATCAGGTCACATTATGTCTTCCGAGTGAGGTATTATGATGTAGCTGCAGAAATTATACTCAGTAATCACCCAACTATTGTTATGATTGCACCGCTAGTGCCCTATCACTATGTACCTGAATGAATAGAAGCCCCATCTAAACCTGAAGTGGGGGGCTTCTACCTACACTTAACTAAGTACACTATTACCTTATGTGTTTCAGTCATCATCTCACCAAATCCCTGCAAACTACAAATACGTAAATATATTTTATGATTAGGCCTTTAGCTCTCCTACGAATATAATGCTAGGAGTGAAGATGAAGAAGAAGAAAATATAGCTAGGGAATTAAACAGAAACGGATGTTGGAGATCGAGAGTTGAAGAACTGTTTGGACGATGGATCATAAGATCAGTAAGGCAATGACAGATAGAGACGTTAACTACAATCTGGCAATCCTGATATAAATGGACGATTCTTATTTCATAGCCTCGAAGCCAAGCAAGCGAGTCCGAAGCTCAGAGGGTAAAGACAAGGTTGTAGTTGCCGTAGAAAGCAAAGGAGACAAGGCTGGTTTTGCATCGATGTGCCATGTTGAAAAGATGAGTAGCGAGAAGATCAAGCAAGTGGCTGAATTGCATCTTGACCAATGGTGCATTGTACGTACGGATGGCTGGCATGCATATACTGTTCTCGATACTGATAATACCAGTCATGAGCCTATTGTTTTAGGATCTGGCAAGAATGTATGCAAGGCATAACCTTGGGTTCATACCCTAATAGCTAACATTAGAGGCAATCTCCGGGGTGTCTACCACGGTGTTAGCGCAAAGCATCTCAAACGCTACCTGCCTTAATTCTGCTATCGCTTCAATCGCCGGTTTTGGGAACCATAGATGGCAGACAGATTGTTAACAGCTTGTCTTAATACTTCCTAATATCACTATAGGGGAGCTAAGGGCCTAATCGTATATATCTTTATACAGATTTAGTAGCTCTACGGGTGCTACGGGTGATAGTAGTTATTCTATCGTTCTGTGATGTATTTAAACCAAGTAACAGCTAATCCCTATCAATTCCAAAAAAGTGATTATATGATTTTGTCATCCCCTCCAGGAAAGTCATATATTCATAAACAAAAGTCTTCTTGATTGCTTCACCGGAATAGACAAGATGCTCCTCAAGTGGGAAAGGTAAAGGTATCCGTTGTTGATCTATCTCTGCAATGCTTAGGCGTCGAGGATTGAGCTTATGATGGGTGATCTCTTCTAGTACCTGGACTATCCGGTCATAGGAAACCAATTCATCGGCTGCTAGTAGAAAAGGTCTATTGAAGGCCTTCTCATTTCCAATACAGGCTTTGGTTAGATTTGCCACATCCCATACCGAAACCATTGAGAACAGTCCCTGGGGAGCAATCGGTACAACTATTGGTTTGTTTTCATGGAGCAGCTTGAAGAAATAGGCTTCCCTTGGTGCATAGTTGTATTTACCGTAAACAAACGATGGTCGTAGAGCTGTATACGGAATGTCCTTTTCTGCACACAGCTTCTTCAGTTGAATCTCGGTTTGCCACTTCTTAAAACCATAGTCCCCATGCGGCCCAGGAAGCGGTCCCATTAAGGTAGCAGAGTTTTCCTTCATTGGTAGCTCTACCGCATTCTCATGAACTGTAGCCGTGCTGAAATATATGTATTGTTGCAAAGAACCAGGCAGGCTATAAAGAAGCATCTCAACATCGTTTGGTTCATAGGCACAAAAGTCTACCAAGGCATGCCATTCCAGAGGAGGGACTGTCATCTCAAGCGTAAGCGTATCATGCCTATCACATTGTATCTCCTGCACTCCATCAAGATTCAGGGGCTTATTGCCACGATTCATCACATATATCGAATATCCGTCATCTTTTTTAAGTTCTTCTACAAACACCCTGCCAACGAAGTAACTGCCTCCGATTACTAGTATGTTCTTCATTCTTTTTGCGCCCCCTCTGGCTAATGTTGAACAGATTCATATCACCAATATTAGGGTACTAATTCATACATTCAATAGCTGGTAAACCATATTTCAAATTAAATGATCTAATACCATACTAATCCGCAGACCATTCAGGATCAAAGAGAGCTTGGACTATAGCTTTTCAAAGAGGTCCTTTCCCAATCTGCATATTGGACATACCCAGTCATCCGGGATATCCTCAAATGTGGTACCCGGGGCAATACCACTGGAAGGATCACCCTTCTCTTCATCATACACATATTCACAAACTCTACATTTGAACTGCGCCAATTTCACTGACTCCTCATATACATTCATTATACCTGTTGCTGTACGCAAACAAACCTTCCGCGATTTTGACTGAATCGTCCCTCTAACTCTCATATCATTGCAGGCGAACGGTCTCAACGATTCTCTGAAGAATAATGTCAGAATGATTTCGCTCTTCTGCTGCCAGCTCCAGGAGGAATGATCTAGTATCTGGGCTACCGATAACAACTGATGTCCTTCTATAGAAGTCATATGACCTATACTCCTTCTCCAAGGCAATCTCAAGTACTGACACTTGATCGGACAGCTGTTCTTTAGCCTTTTCCACGGCTACGCCAACCTCAACTTCGCCTTCCATATACTGTGCTACTTTTTGTATAAGGTCATTGAGCGTAGGAAAAAGTGGATCATCCAATAGACTGGCTGCCCTTTCATACAGACGTTGCATATGCAGTTCTTCAACTCCAGCCAATTCACGAAGCGTAGTTTTAAGTTCCGACGAAGTAATTGCATCGGTAGCAGCAATATAGAAATCACGTGATCCACTTTCGAGTTCAATTGCCGCTAGTAGCACGTCACGTAATCCTGATGATGTAAGGATCAGATGGTCACCGGTGAGAGGCATGCCACCTATTGTTTGGTATGGCCAACTTAAAATCCCGCCCTTCATATTGTAAACACATCCAAAACCCAATCCCCTCAATAATATGGCTCCTGCCATACTTCTCTTCCCAGATCGACAATAGACGATGATCTTTTTTTCTCGGGCTAACTCACCGTGTCTTACATCAAGCTCCCCTAGGGGTATAATCGTTGCTCCAGGAATATAAGCGGTCTGATATTCCTCCGGTTGTCTAACATCCAGAAGAATGTATTCACCATCTTTATCGGTACTCAAGATACTATTGACTTCTTGCGGTATGAGTTCCTTTATTGCATCGGCATCCAGCGCAATCCTCATGCTAAGTCCTCACTAATCACGTATGACACTGGTCTAGTGTATCGGTTTTATGTATAGAGTGTTTGATATCTATTCTTTCCAATAACCAATACAGGTAGACCTTTCTATTGAATCATCAGGGCACATTCACCCTTATCACACCCGGCTTACATTTCCCCCTGCTGAGCAGCCGGAAATGATAAGGGTTTATATAATGTTCCAATAGACCTTCTGAGTTGATCGATTCTGCTGCGACATACAACAAGTGGATTTGCCAAGCGTTGAGAATAATCTCTCAGGCACAATCAATTTATACATCTAGACAATTCTGCCAAACTCCATGGATATTACAGTAGGAAACAGCACAAAATCCCTTGAACTGCTCTACAGGCACTTGGAATCTGACATTCGGGCTGGTATAAGACGGAGCAAGTTCTGCTCGCCCAAGAGCAATCACTTGACCACCATCCTGCTTGATTCCATATAATTCTACCCAAGCTATATGATGCTCTACAGTGTTAGGGTGTGGGGTTTCCTTGCCCACTACAACATGAACAATATCTGCTCCCCCATCGCCCTTGCCCTTTCCAACCTCGATAACAGGCACATGCTTTTCCTTACCTTCAGATTCAGCGGTCTTAAGCATATCTCCAAACAGCATTACCAACCTCCTATCTCTATTTATACTATCATCCGATAGGTTCTATCATATTCCCTCTCCCTTCATAGGAAAGGCTGAGGTGATTCCCCTCAATCGAGCTCTCTATTATTAGAGATCATCTCCTTTAACATTTAATTATGTTACGTTTCATAATTAAATAACATTATAGATCATAAATCCATCGCCTATACTTTCTCAAACTGGTCTTTAGATGCTCCGCACACAGGGCAAACCCAATCATCAGGAAGATCTTCAAATGCCGTCCCGGGGGCTATATCTCCTTCTGGATCTCCTTTGTCAGGATCGTATACATAGCCGCATACACTACATTCATATTTCGCCAACTTCTCTTCCTCCTTCTTCTCGTCCTTTATATAGGATGGTGCCGTCTTAGGAGTGGACCCCCTCTTCACTTTGTGATAGTAGTCATAGGTCATGGGCTCACCATCTCGCAATACTTCTGCTGCAACCACCTTGCCAATAAATATAGTATGCGTACTAGTGTCAGCTTCAGCTTCTACTTCTGCTTCAATGAAAGCTAAAGCATGGTCTTGGACTATGGGAGACCCCGTCACCCCCACTGCATATTTAAAGTCACTCAGTTTATTTGCATCCCTTCCACACTTAAAGCCCAATGTTCCTATGAAACTCAAAGGTGTATCAATACTTAGTATGGACACAGAAAAACTACGACTAGCTTTTATCAATTCATGTGTCAGATTGCTCTTATTAATACACACAGAAATGGTCACAGGATCAGAGCATACCTGGATCACGGTATTGGCGATCTGCGCATTAATCTGGTCATCTTTTCTCGCACCAATGACATATAAACCATAACTAATCTTATGCAAAGCTTTTGTATCCAATCAATTCCCTCCTTCAGGGTAAGATCACATAGACTCGTTACCATAACAAGATGATGAGATAAACAGCACGATAATCCAACTATGCCATGTTTATCTATATGCAAGCAATAGCCGAGATGAGATTATTGACCTAAACCAAACTAATACTCATCGCCAAACTCTTAAAAGTATTGGCAGTGATCTATAACTCCAGTGTATCTCGATGCCTAAACCCACGAGAATAGTCGAGGAAATGTATCTTGTTCGGGGCAACCTTGACGATGACAGAATTCCCAGGTCTTACACTATTGAAAGCCTTGTGACGAGCTATAACAGTCTGAGGCACACCAGAAGTATCATCATCCGCCAATACTTCTGCCTTTCCATAGTACTGTATTCCCTTAATGTCCTTATCTGATTCGGGGATAGGACCATCTCCTTCGATTGTAATAGCCACTTTAGCATTGTGCTTAAGGTCTTCAACCTTCTGGCTTTCTTTGCTAGTGTTGAAATATAAATCCAAACCATTATTCTTGAAGTATACTGTCGATGCGTTTGGGCCCCCCTCTGACGAAACGGTCGCAACAGTACAAGTACGACAATGGTTTATGAATCCTGTGATCTGCTTTTTGAGGTCCTCAGACACTTTTCTCGCCTCCTATTCTAGTAAATGGGCTTCCTAGATGTTTGAACCTTAGTCAGGAATTACTACACACTAAATTATTTAATTAGTAGTTTTCTGCTAGGAGCTCAAAATAACTCTGGGGATGAGTACAAACTGGGCAGGTATCAGGAGCATCAGCACCTTCATAAATATATCCACAATTTCGGCACTTCCACCTGGTGACATCTCCCTTTTTGAACACAGCATTTTCCTCTACATTCTTGAGCAAAGCAAGATATCTCTTTTCATGTTGTCTTTCGACAGTAATAAGCTCCTTAAAGAAGTCGGCAATTTGTGTAAATCCCTCCTCACGAGCGTCCTTCTCAAACCTAGCATACAGATCAGTCCATTCGTAGTTCTCACCCGACGCAGCTGCCTTCAGATTGGCAGGAGTATCGCCGAGTTCCTCAAGAAACTTGAACATACGCTTTGCATGTTCCTTTTCATTATCTGCGGTTTCCTGGAATATCTCTGCAATCTGCTCATAACCGGCCTTCCTGGCCACGCTTGCGAAGTATGTATACTTATTACGTGCCTGTGATTCCCCTGCAAAGCCAGCCATTAAATTCTTTTCTGTCTTGCTACCTTTAAGATCCACTATCTCTCCTTTCACCGATATACAAGCTCGATATGTTGTTTACCAAACCATTCTTGCTTGTCTAGAAAGCTTCAATTTCCTGTGTCAACCATCATATTGGGTTTTATTCCCAGGTTGAAACTACATACCAGTGTTACTCTTCCCGACTCCTATATATATCAACCGAATTTCATCCCCCATCCAAGCTATGATGTTCCATATTGGTAAACCAACCTGATGGATTGGTGAGGTATTCCTTGTAATCAGCAAGAGACAAATAGTGCCCCTTCTCCTCTGCCATTAATGCAGAAAAGAATCTCCTCTCGATCTCAGTTTCGGCACTAGAACTTTGTTCCTGATAGAACTGCCTGCTCTTTTCCTCCATATCCAATGCGATTCGAATCACCTCGAAGACATCTGATGCCACTTGCGTTTGATCGACAATAGTCTCCTTTGCCTTGGCAAATATAGATTTTATGGTCACTCCCCGATCAAACGACAAATCCTCTATAGATAAAGCGTCTATCTGAGTTATATTATCGTATATCTCCTTGGCCTTTCTCGCATGTAAGTCCTCTTCCCCGGACAACTGCATGAAAAGCTCTCTGCCTAGGCTATCATTGATCTTTTGGCTCGCTTCTTGATAGAAAGATTTACCTTCAGTTTCCATTCGTAAAGCAATTTCCAACGGTCTCACCAGCATCTCCTTGTTTCTTGAATCGTCAGCCAAGGTTGTTTCCTATTTCGTTTTTCTCACATATGCCTTATACTGCCCATATTCCTCCTCAATCCCCAAGAACTCGTTTCCTGTTACCCGGCACCATGCAGGCATATCTTCTTTGATTCCCTCATCATCCGCCAGAACTTCTAGAACCTGACCTTGGTTGAGCTCCTTTATCTTCTTAGCTGTCTTCGAAATAGGCATAGGGCAATACAGTCCAACACAGTCTAGAGTTACATCTGAATTCATCGATAGCGACCTCCTCATACAAAAAGATTCACGCTTCCCTCTCTAGCATCTGCTAGATATGTCGCCACCCCTGCATAACTATCGACCTCGGGAATGAAAGCATCCTTACCCAAACCCATGATACCCATGGAAGTAGTACATGCCACAAACTTTACCCCCAGCTCTCTGGCTTCACTAATCAATTCCTCAATCTGGGGGAAGTTCTCATCCTTCATCAACCGCTTCATCATCCAAGAACCAAGTCCCATCATCTGGAATCTAGATAGAGGAAGTCTTGTGGTACCACCCCGGTTAACCAAATTCAACATCTTCTTCAAGAGCCCTTTACTCTTGATCTCTCCCTCGTTTCGTTTGAGCACATTGAGTCCCCAGAAGGTAAAAAACATACTAACTTCCATCCCCATAGATGCGGCTCCAATCGCTATGTTAAACGCAGCGATAGCCCTATCAAGTTCACCGCTAAATACGACTAACGTAACCTTTTCCTGCGTAGCGGTCATGGCTACCTCCAATCAAGAACACCTCCACAATGAGGACACGTCTGAGAATCCCTGGGTACAGCCACTTCGCAGTTCTGGCAATATAAGAGCGTAACACTACAGGGTTTACAGAATGGGATGTGTTCTTCCTCCATTTCTTCATGACAATAGACACAAATACACTTCTTCCTTTGCACTTCTGGTTTTTCACTCATCTTCCCCATTCCCTCCTTCCTGAGTTTCTACCTCAATCCCCTGTTTCCTCAAATAGTCATCAACCGCCTTGTTCAAGGCCTGCGCACCAAGATTGGAACAGTGATGCTTATTCTTCGGCAAGCCACCTAATTCCTCTGCAACCTGACCTGGTGTGATCTTCCTCACTTCATCCAGAGTTTTGTTCATCGCCATCTCACTCACGATACTAGATACGGCGATGGCAGCCCCACAACCAAACGTCTTGAACTTCACATCGCTTATGCGATTGTCATCCACCTTGATGTGGAATGTCATCATATCTCCACACACTGGATTTCCTACCTCACCTATACCATCTGCATCCTCTATCTCCCCCACATTTCGAGGATTCTTAAAATGATCCATCACAGTATCACTATAAACAGCCATACTACCTCCCTCCCTTTTGCTCTTTTTGAAACTTGGAGTAAAGCGGGGACATTTGCCTTAACCTATCCACAATGGGAGGCAATGTATCCAATGCATATGAAATATCAGCCTCCGTATTATCCAATCCCATAGTAAATAGCAGTGATCCCTGTGCGATTTCCGGAGCAATTCCCATTGCAGTCAACACATGCGACGCCTTTAATGCTTTTGACGTACATGCGGAACCACTAGATACAGCTATACCTTCCTCACTAAGGAACATCAGCATAGCTTCCCCTTCAATAAATTCGATACAAAAGCTTGCATTGCCAGGCAGACGGTTGCTCGGGTGTCCAGTTAGCACAACATGATCTATTCGTTTTGGTAGCTCTCGGATCAGAATATCCCGCAGCTTAGATTGCTGTTCCATCCTAAACCTTATATTTGAAACCGCAAGCTCGGATGCCTTACTAAGTCCTACTATAGCTGGTACATCCTCGGTTCCTGCCCTCTTTCCACCTTCCTGGACTCCTCCATCCAGGAAAGGAATGATGCGAACGCCATCCCTGACCCAAAGTGCACCAGATCCTCTTGGTCCATACATCTGATTCCCCGCTAGACTGAGAGCATCCACTCCAATTTCATTCACATTAACAGGAATAGTTCCCGCAGTAGCCACCGCGTCAGTATGAAATACCACTCCAGCATCTTTTACAACCTTTGCTATTTCTTGTATCGGTTGTATTGTCCCAACCTCACCATTTGCATGCATCACAGAGACAAGGACCGTATCTTTTCTTATGCTACGAGCAACCTCGTCTGGATCTACCATCCCATATCTATCCACAGGAACCTGAGTCACATCGAAGCCCAGTTTCTGCATCGTCTTTGCTGAATGCATGACTGAGAAATGCTCTATAGCCGAAATTACTATATGCCTACCTTTCGGCTCCTGCGCCCTTGCGAGCCCCTTAATTGCCATGTTATTAGACTCGGTACCACTTGAGGTAAATATAATCTCCTCTGCGTGCCCCCCAATAAGTTGAGCCACCCTATCCCTAGCCTCATCCATGGCCTCTCTTGCATAATCGCCCCAGCTATGCATCGATTGCGGATTGCCATAATGCTCTCTCATAAACGGCGTCATGTAATCCAACACTTCTGGCAAGACCTTTGTACCAGAGGCGTTGTCTAAATAGACCTGCATAGCATCTCCTCCTAGCTCACTACTTCATATCCCGCGTTTGCCCAAGCTGTCATGCCTCCCGAGATATTGTACACTTCTGAAAATCCATGTTTCTTCAATATACTCCCGGCAATACTCGAACGATGAGCAGTTCGACACACAACCGCAACCGGTTCCTTGTTATCCAATTCAACATGTCTGTCGTCAATCTGTCCAGCATGAATGTTCAAGGCTCCTGCTATATGACCTGAATTATATTCCGTGCCAGATCTCACATCTGTGACTAAAATCTCATTTTGTCTAGATAGTTTTTCTTTCAGTTCATGTACCGATAATTGGGGAATTCTGGATATTGGCAATCCCGCATTCATCCATGTTTCCATCCCACCATCGATATACCCCACCAGATCATCAAATCCCACACGAATGAGTTGCCTCACCACCTCTTCTCGATGATCAGCATCATCCAATATGAGTATGATTGGCTTATTGTAAGGCAAAACCGAACCTGCCCATGTAGATAATGCAGGACTAAACCATATATTATAGGAGCTGGGAATATGTGCTCCGCCAAAGGACTCTGGGGTACGAATGTCTAAAACTGTATTTCCACTTTCATATATCTTCTTAGACTCCTCCAATGAAAGAGGGTTGAGTTGCGGCAGCTGTCCAAGAATCCTTGGACCCTTGCGATTCACCTCAGATGTCCTATGAAAGTACCTTGGAACCAGAGGCATTTCGACCAGAAGCTCGTTGCTAAAATCACTGGCACTCGCAGGTTTAAAAGCATGGTTAAATCTCTTCTCATAGCCAATGGTTGAACAACGCTTGGCGCTCAGGTTCTTACCACACAAAGACCCTTCACCATGTGCGGGGTACACCTCTACAAAATCAGACAGATTTCCCAGTTTATCATGTAATGAGACAAAGAGCTTTTCTGAAAGTTCCTTAGCCATCTGCGCACCAAATAGATCAGGTCTACCTACGTCTCCAACAAACAATACATCGCCAGTAAATACAAGACATGGCTCCTCAGCCCTGGAAAGGTCTGCAACAACAAGTCCAATATGCTCCGGCGTGTGGCCAGGAGTTTCTAGTACGCCAAATTCCACACTACCAATGCGTAACTTGATGCCCTCACTCAGTGGGACGTAATCGTATTGCACACCTGCAGACTTTGGCATTAGGATTTTAGCACCGGTCTGGCGCGCCAGCTCTAGATGGCCAGAGACAAAATCGGCATGTAAATGTGTTTCGAAGATATGTGTAATGGCTAGACCTTGTTCTTTTGCCTCTCGAAGATATATGTCCACGTCACGTCTGGGATCGATTACAGCAGCAACACCTTCGGCTCCCACCATATATGATGCATGGGCAAGACCTTCTATATAGAATTGCTTCAAGAACATATTATATGTCTCCTTCCACATTATCTCGACGCATACACCAGAGGTCAAAGCCCTCGCTCAGACATAATCATATGCTGCCACATATGTTAACCAGCTGAAGGTATACAAGTTATAAAATGGGAATCAAAAGGATCGAATTGTTATGACATTGCAGGGAGGATAACGACTACTGTAGATACTGAGTAGCTCTACGGTATTATTGGGAAGAAGGGTGCTCCATAATATATCCTGTCTTAGGTATTGTGCGAATGATATCTGGACTATCATGGGTCTTCTTGAGTTTACTCCTTAATCGGCTCATCCAAGTTCTTAATATCTGAACATCATTACGATACTCAGGTCCCCAAACTCGCGTAAGGAGATCGTCATACAGCAATAACCGTCCAATGTTGCTGGCAAGTTCGCTAAGCAAGAGCCACTCTATCCTTGTGAGGTTTCTCACCTCATCACCAACAATCACATTCCTTTTCTTGAAATCGATAGTAACGTCCCCTAGTATGATGGCTTCGGAAGCAGTATGCCGATTAGATGGCGAAGTACGTCGACGTATAGCTTCAATCCTCGCCACCAGCTCGTCCGGATTGAATGGTTTGGGAAGATAGTCATCTGCACCTAGAGCAAGCCCCTCGATCTTATCCGCGTCATCTTGCCTGGCACTAAGGACAATAACAGGTATCTCAGAAAACATTCGCAGTTCTCTTAGTGTTTCAAACCCATCTTTACCAGGCATCACAATGTCTAACACCACCATGTCTGGTTCCTGTGCTTGTACCAGCTCAAGAGCCTGTATACCATCGGCAGCTGTTAAGATATCATAGCCCAAGGCTTTAAACTTTGCTCTTAGGAAATTATGAATTCGTGGCTCATCATCGGCCACTAGAATTCGAAACCGTCTCCCACTCATCTTGTATCCAGGTATTCACTCCAAGTCCATATTAACGAGGTATGTCTTCTATGTCAAAGTCCACAAGTCCCACAAATTACTTCTACCAAAATACCAATACTTTACCATGGGATTATTGACCGTTGTAGACATCTATACATAGAATATTAGAGAAACAATAGATCATGGCTATTTAGCATATCTATTCAATAACAAAATATAGTTAGCACATGAGTCCACAAAACCAGTGGTTAATTATAGCAGAGGAGGCATGTGTTATGGGAGATATAGAAATTAGAATGGATATCGAAGTACCAGAGGAAACTGTTCGAAAGTGGCAGACCATTGTAGACATGCTTGCCCAGATCGTCAAAGCACGAGCAGCACTAATCACGAGAGCGAGATCCTCATACATAGAGGTATTGCTTTCAAGCCATTCCAAGGATAACCCCTATCAGTCTGGATACAGGGAAAACCTTAGCAATCCATCGTTCTGTAGAACGGTGATAGAAACAAAACTTCCATTATTGGTCCCTAATGCTCAAACAAGCCAAGAGTACAATTCCCACACCGAGATTTCACAGGGAATGATCTCCTACTTGGGACATCCTCTATTCTGGCCGGGCGGAGAATTATTCGGAACCATTTGTATCCTCGACAACAAAGGGAACAAATACAGTAGCCTATTTCAAGGGATATTACTTCAGTTTAAAGAACAGATTGAATCCCACTTAAACCTGCTCATACACAAACAAGAGCTATCTGTCGCTCTTAGAGAATCAGAAAACAGACATATTATGGAAAATGAGTTACGAAGAAGCGAAGAAAGGTATTCCTTAGCTCAGCGTACCGCCAATATAGGTAGCTGGGATTGGGACATACTCACCGGCAATCTTGAATGGTCAGAACAAATCGAGCCAATGTTTGGATTTGAGCGAGGGGAGTTCGGCTCTACCTATGCTGCTTTTCTAGAGTGTATTCATCCTTATGATCGGAAATACGTGGAGGAGTCGGTTAGAGATGCGGTTGAAAAGGACCTGGCGTACGACATCGAGCACCGTATTATCTGGCCAGATGGGCGAATGAAGTGGGTTTCAGAGACAGGGGATGTCATTAGAGATGATGAAGGAACGGCCGTTCGGATGATTGGAATAGTTCAAGATATAACGGCACGCAAGGATATTGAAGAAGACCTGAGAAGAATGGCACTCATAGTTCAAGATTCGAATGATGCGATAGCTATTCAGGATA
Source organism: Chloroflexota bacterium (assembly GCA_034189315.1). GTDB lineage: Bacteria > Chloroflexota > Dehalococcoidia > UBA2247 > JAXHVC01 > JAXHVC01. The sequence continues at coordinate 16,558 of JAXHVC010000264.1, forward strand.
GAGAAGGCCATATCATCACATGGAACCGCGGAGCCGAACGTATGTATGGTTACAGTGAAGAAGAGGCAATTGGCATGTCCATGATCCACATGGTGCCACAAGATAGTCAATGGCAGGCAAGAGATTGTCTAGAAAGAGTTTTAGGCGGGGAGGCCATTGAGTCATTCGAAACACAGCGAATCACCAGAGATGGCAGAACAATAGATGTGTGGCTGACAGTAACTCCTTTATTGAATGAGAATGGTGAAGTGAGTGCCATCTCTACAACCGAACGTGATATAACACAACGGAATATTGCGGAACGAGCACTGCGGGCTAGTGAAAGTGAGCTTTCTGCAATATATCATAATGCCCCAATCACCATGCTTCTTGTCGATACGGATCGTAGGATACGCAAAGCTAATGTAATGACAATTGAGACCCTAGACAGGAATAGTGAGGAGATTGTTGGACTTCGTGGAGGAGAGGCATTGGGATGCATTCACTCAATGGATGATCCTAAGGGATGTGGCTTTGGCGAAGACTGCAAACAATGCATAGTACGCAATTCCGTTATGGATACCCTAACGACAGGTAGAACACATCATCGAGTAGAAGCGACCATACACTTGAATCGTGGCAACAATATGGAAGTACTATATCTGCTAGTGTCCACATCCACCCTAGACGTAGGACACGGTGATCATATGGTACTAGTGTGCTTAGAAGATATCTCAGACCAAAAACGCACTGAGGAGGCACTGCGTGAGAGCGAAGAACGTTATCGGCTCATTGTCGAGAATACCAGAGATCTTGTTATGTTAACCAAGTTGGATGGTACAGTTTCATATTTAAATCCAACTGCTAAAGAATTGCTGGGTTGTATTCACAATGATGACATTACACAACATCTAATCGGATACTCCGAGGATTCAGCAAAGGTTTCAAATATATTCTCCGGTACCACAAATAGGAGTATTGGCTCTGAGTTGGAGTACAGAATACTTGCTAGAGACGGGGAGATTAGGTGGATTTCACACTACTGGGCCCCAATACTAAGGGACGGTCAGCCTTATATGATTATGAGTGTAGTTCGGGACATAGATGAACATAAGAAAGTGGATCAACTCAAGGATGAGTTCATAGGCTTGGTATCACATGAGCTAAGAACGCCTATGACAGTCATCATGGGAGCAATTAACACTGTACTAATGGAAGAAGAGAACCTGTCAAAGGAAGAAAGACAAGGTCTGTTACAGGATGCACTTATAGAATCCGAATCGCTTTCCCATATACTGGGCAACTTGCTTGAGCTTTCTCGAGCTCAAGCCGATCGTTTGATTCTGCATCCAGAAATGGTCAATATTGAAGTTGTAGCCAGGGCAACTTTAGATAAGGTTAATGTCCGATATCCAGCACATCAATTCATAGTAGATATTCCGGAAGAGCTACCTGTTGTATACGCCGACGAATGGAAATTGGAACGCATCCTACACAATCTACTGGATAATGCAGCAAAGTATTCGCCCGATGGTGGTATAGTACGAGTTCATGTTCAATATGAGGATGGACATATAGTAGTAGGAGTACGGGATCAAGGGATTGGTCTTTCCATTGATGATCAAGCACGGTTGTTTGTGCCATTTGAAAGATTGGAGAAGACTAGGGGAAACAGCACCAAGGGGATTGGATTGGGACTGATGGTTTGCCAGCGCCTAGTTGAAGCACATGGAGGAAGAATATGGGTAGAATCCACGCAAGGAGAAGGTTCACTCTTTCAGTTCACAATACCAATCTCTGTTAAGGAATAGATAAAACCGATCATTCATCCGATTAACTATCATCCCGAGTAGTATTAAAGTCAGGGCACCTCAACTATGAGTCTTGATAGATATGCTTATCGCTTGAGAGCGTCCACAATCGACCTGTTGAACTTTGGGAGATCGGCAGGTTTGCGTGATGTTATAATATTGCCATCTCGAACCACAGCCTCATCCACCCAATATGCCCCTGCATTATTGAGATCTATTGCTATAGATGGCCAAGATGTGACACGACGGCCCCGAACTATATCTGCCGAGATCAATAACTGGGGACCATGACATATAGCTGCAATAACTCCACCAGAATCATATACTTTCTTCACTAAGTCTATCATCGATTGGTTCAATCGCATTCTATCAGGGGCATGGCCCCCTGGAATAATCACGGCGTCGAAGTTTTGATCAGTTACATCGCTGGCAAACGCATCTACAGTAATAGTACCTCGCCCCCTCTTGCCTCGATGACTATCTTGAACTCCACCACCTATGATTATTACCTTGGCATCGACTTCCTTCATTGCACGGAGCGGCTCGAATAGTTCAGAATCTTCAAACCCATCATCCACCAATATGGCTATTCGTTTTCCCTCAAGCATGCTAAGACGCTCCTAGTGTAAACATTAACTATATGCAATGTTCCCAATCTACCTATCTTTCAACTAGTTGTGATTAAGCGTGCATTCATAATGCTATCTACTTAATCCTTATATTCAATGGACTCAGCTAGTATGGTAAGTTGAGCAAAAACATCAAAGATATATGAACTAATCAAGTAAACCGATACTACCACCATTCCAATTAAGAAGTCATAAAACAGAACCCACTTCCATATAATATTCGTAACATCGGGACATCATCTGGCGGTTTAAATAAAATCAGCTACATAGCGAGAAGCACATGTTATTACAATGTACCAATTGGCTATGCCATAACGATCCGATAATATGAGCCCAGCACATGTGTTTTGGCAATTCCGTTACGAAAATACAATAGAAGACGATAATCTTATTCATTGAAAATCAGCGGAAGACTAGTACGCTATACGGAGAAGAGACAGTTTATACACAGTGATAAACAGCATCTGATTGCTTACGGGAAGATCAGAAGACCGAATTTACTAAATAGACGTCTATTTAGTATGGCACTCTTAGAGGAATAGAATGGTCCGGGTATATCAGGCGCAGTTATCATGGTTTTACAAGATCAACACCTGCAGCAAAGGCATCGGTAATTGCAGTAGGATGATTCACTATAGCGCCCTTTTCATCGATATCGCGAAAAGTTAGTTCACCAACCATTTCAACATCAAGTACTCTATACACAGCTTTGATTGTAGCCAGAGAAGGCTGAAAAAGACCTGGATAACCTGTGCCCCCTGCAGATAGAAACAATCCCTTTCTCTCTCCATGACAATTGGTGGCGATGGGTAGACCAAGCAAATCATTCATCACCCATAAACATTGGCACCGGTCTATCATTGCCTTGATCTGGGCAGATAATCCCATAAAGAACACCGGCGATGCCATGACAATCCGATCTGCATTTCTAAGATCAGAGATAATCCATTGCATGTCATCCTGGACTATACACTCACCTGTCTTCAAACAACCATCGCAGTGCCGACATGGACCCACATCATACTCAGCCAGCCTAATGAGTCTGGTCTGACCACCAGCACTGCTCGCCCCTGTCAGCACTTCTTTTAACAACAAGTCGGTATTTCCATTTTTCCTTGGGCTACCCGCAATGCCAAGTACTTTCAAGTTTCTATGCCTTTATTACCCAGCTTCTATACATGTATCAACCGGTCAATTGTTTCCTGATACTAGTTAGCTCCACGATGTGAGACTTTTCTTCTGCAATCACTTTATCTACAATGCTTATGTCTGCCGGTTGGACCAGCCCTCTCATCTCGATATAGAATAGAACTGAGTCCTTTTCAGCCCCAATTGCTATCTGTAGTGCTTGACCGTCATTCTGCACTTGGCGAGCAGTTTCTCTTGCCACTTTGTCATTGGGAAAGACATGAGAGTTGACTAATGACCGTAGGTATTGATCATATTCACCAGAATAATCTCCTTCTGGTTGATACTTGCTCAGCTTGGCTCGCATACCCTCAAAAACATCAATATGGGTCTTCTCCATATCAGCTAGTCTTTTGTAGATACTCTTCGTGGACTCATCTTTTGCAAATTCCTGTAATGTCTCATAGAAAGCAACACCGTTCTTTTCTATGCCCACGGCGATGTCGATAAGCTCCCCGCCAGAAAACAAGATACCCATGCCACAACCTCCTATAATCTCTGCAGATATTTATGAGCCTGCAAGGCCGCCTTAGCACCCTCGCCAGCAGCAACTACAATCTGCTTCTCAGGAACGTCGGTCACATCGCCGGCAGCAAACAAACCAGGAACACCAGTTTCATTGCAATGATTTACCTGTATTTCGCCCAAACCGTTCAACTCCACAACGCCTGCTACTATGTCCGAATTTGGTATAAGGCCAATCTCAATGAACACCGCACCGATTTCAAATTCCATCTCATTCCTGGTTTTCAATTCTCTAATAGTAATACCTTCAACACGTTTCTCCCCGCCGATGCGCACTACTTCATATTCGAGGAACATAGTGAGATTGGCGGCAGTACTCACACGATCAATAAGTACCTGATCACCAGTCAGCTGAGTGGTCGAAATCAGGCTGACATGTTCCGCTATCTTGGTCATATCATCAGCTGCTTCCAGCGCAGAGTTCCCCCCACCAACCACAGCAACCTTCTCACCAGAAAAGACTGGCCCATCACAAATGGCACAATATGTTACCCCTCTACCACGCAGTCTCTCTTCTCCATCCACGTTTAACATTCGAGGACGTTTTCCAGTGGCCACGATTACTGTCTTGGTATTGATATGCTCGCCACTAGTTGTCTCTATATCAAAGTTTCCGTTATCTGTAGATACTCGTTTTACTGCTTGCCCCCTACGAGTTTCTATCGGGAACCGCTTCACCTGCTCCTCGAATTTGTCAATTAGCTCACTGCCACCTATAAACTGGAATCCCATGTAGTTCTCGATACCAGAAGTAGACAAGACTTGCCCACCAATATCGTTACTTACCAAAACAAGATTGATTTTCTTGCGGGCCGCATAGACCGCCGCAGTCAACCCAGATGGTCCACCCCCAAGAACGGCCAAATCATACATGCTATCCACCTCATTTCAGATGGTTATGGGTCACCGCTCATTTAGACACTATACCAAACACTATTAAGCAAGTCCCAGCTTGTCCTTGAGGACATCCTCTTGAAATCCTACTATGATAGTTCCGTCAATATCAGTCACCGGTACTCCCATTTGCCCTGACTTTTCTACCATCTCGTCACGAGCAGCCTTATCTGTACCAACATTAAATTCCTGAAACTCTATACTATTGTCTTTGAGAAAGCCCTTCACTTTGGTGCACCAGGGACATGTATCTGTTGAATACACCTTAACTTGTTTGTCAGCCATCGTATTACCTCCTGTCTCTTTCTTGGTCTTCATAATACACGGTATCATCGATCACGCCAACAGGCAGGGATAATTGAACCGTGCCCCACCTAGGTATACTACCATGGTAATGATAGTTATCTCATATAGTATCAATCCTATTTAGTTCATTCATTATAGCCCAATATAGGATCGATCACTACGGGGTGATGGGGCAAAGACCATGTGAAATTTTAACAGAGCAACAATCAAGAAGTCGTAAAAAACCAGAAGAAAACGATTAAAACATATAACACCACAGTAATTATGACCCTCAGTTCCCAAGTATAATACACCTATCCCATTTATTATAGATATACACTGTGAAGCTAACTGGATATACCACGAAAGTAATTGCTCAATATCGTATAGTGTTTTTCGTTTTTACAGTGAAGAGCTGACACCTCTTCCTGGTTAAGCTCTCGATAACCAAGTTCATGTGTGACTATACCTATGGTGATTGGCCCACCGACTTTAGGATCTTGCCCTGCTGTCTCAGATATTATGTATTCCACTAGCGCAGCTATACTATGCATATTGGCAGAAGATGAATAGAAGCGATTCACCAGATAGGTGGGAAATAGAGGTAAACCCATCACATGAAATCCTGAATCGCTCAACATTGGAGCCCAATCATATTCACTACTAATCATATATATTCTAGGTATAGCTTGCGGTTCATAGCCACAGATTATGAGCGATATCACAGGACGCTTATCCCATGGCATCTGTCCAAACCAATCATTATACTGAGCTTTGACATACTCTCTAACGATATGCATAACGTCTTCTACTGAACTTGCATTCTGAGACATTAGCAGTTCATTGACATCTTTGAGCAAAGCAGAGCCTATGTCTGGCGGACCGGAAATACCCATGCCACAATAATGACCAAGCGAAGCAACCTTTTTACGAACATCGCTTATCACCATAAAGCCTCGAGGATCACCGAAGCTTCCTCGACCATCTCCTCCTATGACAATTCCATCACTCGCCTGCAATGCTACAACTAAAGTCATGGTACTCCTCCACTGGTAGTATTACTTCCACGCAACTATCTCGATCTAAACTCTCCAAAAGGGGAAAAGATTCTCACCGGCAGCAATCTATCGCCATTTCTTTTGTGTAAACGAGCGACCTGATTACAACCAACTGGAAGACATCGCTTCAGACTATGCTTAAAAGACCCACCAGTGTACAGATAACAATTCGCCATACACAAGCACAATAAGGAATACTCGAGATATGGATGAAAAAAATAAACAGTCGTTTATTCTCATAAAATGTGGTGATTGAACTTCAGGGCATTCCCCATCACCCTGCTTCTTATGCATTAATCAGTTGATAAGATAACTATCCGTCAGCACAGCTGAGACGTCTCTAACTAATGCAAATGCTGTTTCAACAACTTCCTCCTCAGATAAGAAGAGGGATGTTGCATCTTGTGAAGAAAGACTATCATCCAGGTCTGTTATAATCCTCAAGCAACATCTTGCTGGCGCAATCAATGCTTGCTCTGCGATCTGTTTACAATCGATCCCTGTATTCTGTGCTACCTCATCCCAATATCCCGATAGTAATGCAGCAATTGATTGAGCCGTATATCGACGTAAACTAGATGTAGTGGGGACTATTCCCCAAGAAATAATACCACCCCCCACAATGAATTCGGCAACAGATTGAGTGTATTCCCTTGGCATAAATTCCAATTGATATGCGTCGAAAGACAGTATGTCTATGTCAAGATCAAGCAAGTATGGCAAGTCAACATTAGCACATAAATGAACGCCTTTAGGGCCATCCAATCCTTGCACGAACGACTGATAGTCTTCTTTAGCTTGGAGCTCATTATATCCCACCAAAGCGCTGAACACTCCACTGAGCCCTGGCTCATCAACCCATACAAAACATTGGGGATTCTTTAGCTTTAATTCCTGATACTGCGTATTGATTTTTCCACCTATGAAATTAAAAAGAACACCCCTGACCTCATCGTTATAAATGATTGGTTTCAGGTTTTCATCTAAGACCTTCATTCCAAAACTAACAGGTCCAGTCACTTGACCTCTAATAGAGGAATATCCAGAGAGATCACGTTGTAAGAAATCATGATAGACTACAGAATATTCGTGACTCAGAGAAAATGTGGCCGAATCTACACTCTTTTCGAAGTAATCATCAAGTTCTTTCTTGAACAGCTCCGTACAAAACCTAAGCCTTTCATTTTCCACGTCCACGGTTATACCGGGGAAGTTCTGCGAAGCCTGCACATACATATCTTCATATAGACTCACATTTGGG
>JAXHVC010000265.1:0-17048 GCA_034189315.1 Chloroflexota bacterium
GGGTGACCTCTCACACGTCGGCCCGGCATTCGGCGGCCAACCGTTGGGCTTGATGGAGCGCGCCCGGCTGCAGGCGGCCGACGATGAACTCATTGAGCAGATATGCGCGGGTCACGCCAGCACCCGGCCCTCCACCCTTTAATTATAATCTATGATGAAATACAAGATAACCACACTATTATTTTGCATACGTTGCCCTGGAGGGGGTACTAGCAGTATTATTGGCAAACTATGTGCTTATGATGCAAAATGTGAAGATAAAAGTAGGCACTTCATACATAAGACATAGATTAGCATATTCTGTCTCCTAAATATATAAGGCAATGAGTACCGAACATGACACCATAGTCCCTTGGGGACGATCTTACAACGAATATGTGCGAATGTTCGCCCTCACCACAAAAGATCTAAAGGGACGCATATTAGGCTGTGGAGATGGTCCCGCTAGCTTCAATTGTGAGATGACCAAGCAAGGATATGATATTGTATCTATCGATCCTATATACCAGTTCAATGCCAACGAGATAGCAAAGCGAATCGATGAAACATACCAAATTGTGATTAAACAAACATATGAAGACAAAGATAACTATATCTGGGATGATATCCAGTCGGTTGAGGAGCTGGGAGATATACGCATGTCCGCAATGTGCTTGTTCCTAGATGACTATGAATTAGGTAGGCGGCAAGGTCGCTATATAGCAACAAGTCTTCCCAATCTACCATTTGGTCCAGATGAATTCGACTTGGCGTTATGTTCCCACTTTCTCTTCCTATACACGGATCAACTAACCCTCGATTTCCACAGAAAATCCATAGCAGAGATGTGTAGGGTATCTAGGGAAGTCAGGGTATTCCCCTTATTGGATCTACAGGGAAACAACTCTTCATATCTGCCCATAATACAAGAAGAGTTTGCAAATGATGGTAGAGGTATTTCGATAGATACCGTCCCATATGAATTCCAACGTGGCGGCAATAAGATGCTCAAGATCACAAGCAACCATCCCGCTATGCATAGGAAAAGAGAACCCCTTCAGCATACGAAATCCAAGAGAAATGAGGTCAATCCCATCACAAGTCAATACGATTCAGCTATACTGGTTAGGATAGCAGAGACACGTATGCCGTTTGGTAAATACGCCAATCGTCCCTTGGTAAACCTGCCCGAATCCTACTTGGCATGGTTTTCACGCAAGGGTTTTCCCACTGGAGAACTAGGCAGAATGCTTAATATCGTCTGGGAGATCAAGAGCAACGGATTGGACCACTTGCTTGATCCCATTCGAGAATCCACCCAGACATCGAATAAGAATGAGAAAATATCCAATAACAACATACGACCGAAACACCCTTTCAAGTAACCAAATACCAAAAAATAAACGCCAAATCCCCCTTAACAACAATGGCCGAAAGCACATAATAGACTCTATTATCAAAGATATGAGAGGAGGTATTGCTCTTACCAAGAGGAACCTATGTAATCAAATCGTCTACGGTAGACACTAATCCATTCACTCACCAGGAGGTGTATCAATGAATGCAAATGAGATTTCTCACGTTGTGGTACTTCCACCGGCTTCATTGGAGGGGGATTTAGTGAAAAACGTGGCATCGATCGTCCACACCGATGCATATGGGGCACGTCGTTACCTTGTAGGACAACTACCGCAGATCATCGCCCATTACCAAAGCATACAAGCAGCAAGATCCATCGCTCAACAACTCAAAAGTCTGGGACTTATGTCATTTGCCTGTATGGACTCCGAGCTTCGCGAATCCTCTCCGGGCATTCTGGCATATTCCATCCAGCTGCTCCAGGATGAGATCCGATTCTATACTAAAGCCGGTCACCAAGGAAGCATGACAGCTACAGATATTACACTGGTTATCTCCGGAAGGGCACGACGTTATGTGGAGACGGAGAATATAAAGACACGGACAAAGATTAATGTTCCCGCCACCGTCATTACTGGAGGTATACCCATAGTACGCAGGGTGAAGGAGACATCTACCAATATATCCAATGATTTGGAACGTTGTGCGAGGTTATATCCAATGGATCCATCTCAACCTATGCTTGAGCTTCAAGAAAATCATATGGACTATTCTTGCCTAGGTACCATGATGGGGACATCGGCCTCAGCCAACTTCACCACAGTGCTAACCATGTTACGAGATTTATGTACAAATGCAGCTTATGATGACAGGTTATCAAAACCTTCGGCCACCGATGACTTTGATCGCACCTGTAAGTTAATACTAATGTGTCATCTCATAGACATAGGCGTTCGAGAATCGCCATGAAACCCTTTGTTGACTATGATTGAGTATACATATACAACCACTCTGAATTATGTTGCTTGTATTCTGAGTCAACTAGCTATACATCGCTTTAATCCATTAACAACTATATAGGAAGCCCCTATCGCTTGAGTCAACAAAGCTAACAAGCTATCCTTTAGAAAGTGTAGCAAGCGGTCGAGCAATATTGACAATGGTTTAGTTCTTGTGAACTACAACCAAGATGTCTAGATCCTACTACTGCTTCCGTGAGCATCCATCATGACCACGGAATTAATAGATGTAGGGGCTTGCTAGCAATATTATGTTCGAGAAAGGAATCAACAAGTGAGAGTAAGCTGGCTCCCCAAAATGTGTCTGATTGCTGCACTGCTGTTTACCATTGGTGTAGCAGGCTGCGATGATTCCTCTGATACTGAGGAGTTCATTACAACTGAGAGTGGGCTGAAGTATGCTGTAATTGAAGAAGGTACCGGACCATCACCAAGTCAAGGATATGTCGTAGTAACCCACTATAAGGGTGAGCTAGACAATGGGACAGAATTCGACAATTCTTATGATCGCGGAGAACCCATTGAATTCGTATTAGGCGAAGGATATGTGATCGAAGGTTGGGACGAGGGGATTGCCCTCATGAATGAGGGAGCCAAGTTTAAGCTAATCATTCCACCGGATTTGGGTTATGGAAGTGTTGCAAGAAGATCGATACCTGCAAACTCCACATTAACATTTGAGGTAGAACTGCTTGATATCTTCGAACCGGCACCCGATTCTCCAACCGACATCAACGAGGAAGACTACATCACCACTGACAGTAGTCTCAAGTACTATGACCTAAAAGAAGGCGATGGATCATCACCCAATACCGGTAATGAAGTTGTGGTGCACTATACTGGTTGGCTTCTGGATGGAGCCAAATTCGATAGCTCACTGGATAGAGGAGAGGCTTTTTCATTTAAGCTTGGCTTAGGAGCGGTTATCAAAGGTTGGGATGAGGGAGTTGCTACAATGAAGACTGGGGGAAAGCGTCAGTTGGTTATTCCACCGGAACTAGGATACGGGGAAAAAGGATCAGGGAGTAGTATTCCTCCCAACTCAACCTTGGTGTTCGAAGTTGAATTGATAGATATTAATTGAACCATAATTCAACATCCAATACGATTGGGGCCTTTGCTCTCCAAAAGTAATATTAGCAAGTGTCGATGTGGGCTATTAGCTGTTCAGCTTAAAAAAGCCTTTTCTTTCATGGAATTAAAAGGACAGTAACCAGTAATCAATATGTGGGTAGACTGAAGCCATCGTTTCAGTGTAGATGAGAGCCCTTGATCCCATCTACCCAAGACAAAATGGTGTATGAATGATTGTGCAAGGAAATTCTTACAGGTAGGGATTTCAATCGTAGGAGAGCTAAAGGCCCAATCATTATCCAATTAATGAGCTGTCCAATAGCCGTTTACGGGTAGGAAAGTTACATTATCCTACCCGTTGGCAATAGTAAATCTCTCTACTAATGAATTCCTAATGTTATGATCAAATCATACATGAACCGATCTATACACATTACACTGGCTCCAATGTAAATCAGGACGCCATCATCAAGGAGTCCATATGAAAAGCTACCGCAAAGAGTTAACCTTCAATACATCAGGGCGGCGTGCCTTTATTAATATTACTCCCCAGGTCGATCAAGCTGTTCGGGACAGCAGTATCACCAATGGCTTGGTCCTAGTGAATGCAATGCACATAACAGCGTCGGTATTCATTAACGACGACGAATCAGGGCTTCACCAGGATTATGACGATTGGCTAGAACAATTGGCCCCGCATGAACCTATTAGTAGATATCGTCACAACCGTACAGGTGAAGATAACGGTGACGCTCATCTCAAGAGGCAAGTTATGGGTCGAGAAGTGGTAGTGGCGATTACTGATGGTCGTTTGGACTTTGGACCTTGGGAACAGATATTCTATGGGGAATTCGATGGTGGCCGGAGGAAACGGGTTCTGATCAAGATTATCGGGGATTAGCAATTAATACTATGTAACCTTGTGAATAATTGGATTAATCGTAGGATAACAGTAGCATTCATATAACAACTTTGCATTCCAGAATGCAACATGCCACCCCTATTGTATTAATGTGATGACGCCGCAGATTCGCTCAATTGTGCAGTTCCGTATGAAAAATAATAGGTGTATAAACGTCTTATCTATTGCTTTGTACGAGTACTGCATAAATTGAATGTTCTATCCCGTAATTATGGATATGCAGATAGATATACCAGCAATTGTTGATATGAGCAGAAGGAATGGCATCCAAGAACAGCCAGTGCGCTTGGCTTTCTTCTGCTTGGCTAATCGCTTCTCTGTGCACTCTGCACAACTGCAGCTGGGAGGATGTTCTCCCCTCATATAGTCTCTCTCACTTAGTGGCAATGCTACACCTCTACCTTATTATTCAGTAGGAGAGATTATACTCCCCTTTGGCCAGCAAACAATCACTTCGAATGCATCAATTTATTGGTTCCCTATTGATGATTGATCGATTCACTCCTTTTCTGTAATGGATACCAATCCATCATGCATAGGCTAGGTAATGGAACAAGTTGGCATGCTCTATGATATTGAGACAACTACTGGCTCTGTCTATCAGTATAACCATTTGTATATGGATTGTTATGCTTATGTATGGCGAGCACAAAGAGGTGTTTTTGTGAACCTTGGGACAATGTTTTCACGTACATAGTAACAAGATTTCATGCAATGTTTTCCATATAGTTCACGTTCGTTTACTAAGGTTGTATATGGTGAATGTAATAGTGTGATAGAGAGGTAAATTTGTGAGAATTAGGGGTCAACGAGGCTGCATAATTATTGGCTTCTTAATAACCATGGCAATTATGGCAGCTCTTGTTCCTGTATTCGCTGCGGCAATACTACACATTAAGTTGTACCTAGACGATCCAATAGTTGAACCGGCGCAGGAACCCCAACATAACTACATACAGGGATATATCAGAGCGCGCATGCCACAGATCCAAGATCAATACTATACAAGTCATCCCATGAATTACAGAGTTCATGACGATCAAAGACCATCACTACGATATAGGAGTGAATACCCCTATGATACATCTAGGCCTCTCTATGATCGGAAAAGTCGAGAGGTTCATACGGACGTTGAGTCAACTGCGATTAGTGTTAGTCAGAGTAATGTCTAGCATATATCCTATTGGGGGTTATTGTGATTTAAGAAGCGATTAGGCTTATTTTCGCTTTGTCCCTATAGATTGATATACATCGACTAGTTTTTCTATCGACAGAGATATACTCTCGAAATCCCGCTTTGCCAACCATTCCTCTTTAAAAACACTCGCCCCAAAAGCTACAGCCGTAGCGCCATATGAGAAGAATGATTGTATGTTTTCCGTATTTACTCCACCACAAGCTAGTAATTGTATATCTGGGAAGGGACCTTTGATTTCCCGAAAGTATGTGGGTCCGAAGAAACCTGCTGGAAATACCTTTACCATTGTTGGTCCTTCGGACCACACATTGGATATCTCCTGGGGTGTTAATGCACCTGGGAATACGGGAATGCCATTACTAACACAACTTCTTACAACGTCGGTAACTAGTGTAGGTAGTACGATAAACGTAGCTCCTGCATTAAGGGCTGACTGTAGATCATCGTTGGTTAGTACTGTTCCTGCACCGATAGTGAGCCGATTCCCAGCAACTTTTGACATCAACTCAATAAGAGCTGGGGCATCCATTGTGTTCATGGTGATCTCTACAGTACGGAGGCCAGAAGAGATAATGGCCTCTGTCAGAGGTTCGACAATATCCTCCGTAATGCCCCGTAGTATTCCCATCAAGGGCAGCCGTCGAAATTGATTCATGTTCATAAGCTACCCCTCTCTCCAGTGTCGTAGCTCAGTGATGTATTCCTCCAGTGGAAATCAGAGATCATTTCCCCCAATGGGAAATGATGCAATGTTAGGCCCAGAACAAGATCTATCAGATTATCCACATCTCACTGTGGACTAACTAAATCCCAAGCTCAAATTTCCAGACAAAACCTAAAAGAGTAAGGTATCCAAGTGGATTTGAGTCATTGAAGTTTAGTTATATCAGGGATTTGGTGCTTGAAATCTCGGCTCTAAACACCCAATCATCTCCAGAAAAGGCAATGCCCCAACTTTGTGACATTGCCTTTTTTGAATAGATGGAGTTGAGAGAACTCATTGCTTAAGCATGTTAATCAATATCAGACACTATCTTATTAGATAGATCCGATAAGTTCTTCATAGTAATCCCTATAGGACTCTTTCTTGTCACTATTGCGTAGTTTCATAGCAGTCCTGGGATGCTCATTCATCATTCCAGTAATAGCATAGGGAATGATGTAGCCCCACTCGATCTTGTCTCGTAGTGGAATGAGTTCATATGATATCAAATCCAGTATGGGACGTATATCGAATTTGGGATTCTTGAGGAATCCGATCAACAATTCTAGCGGGCAGTTACCTGCTGCGCGGCCTATTCCATATACAGTTGCATCTAAATAGTTTGCGTTATGTATGATGGCCTCGATGGTATTACAGAAAGCTAGTTGCTGATGATTATGCCCGTGAAATCCAACTTCCTTTGCATCTAAGACAGACTTAGCCCGTTTAATGAGATCTTCGATAGATTCCTGGTATAGAGCTCCATAGCTATCGACTATATAAACTACCTGAGCTAAACAGTCCTCTTTGATTTGGTGTAGTGCTTCTTCGAACTGGGGACCACTGTCACGAGATATTGCCATGATGTTGATTGTCGTCTCGTATCCTTTGTCGGAGAAGTGATTGGCTAGGAATATCGCTTTATCTACGTCTTTGACATATGATGCAACCCTTATCATGTCAACAGGACTCTCCGCCGCTGGCCGAACATCATCTATGTCCACCCTACCAACATCGACCATGGTAGATATTTTAATGTTGGTATCTACACCATCAATTACTCGGCTGATATCGTCATCATCGCAGAACTTCCAAGCCCCGTATTCACTAGATGAAAACAGCTCTCTAGAGTTCTTGTAACCTAACTCAACATAATCGACACCTGCCTCAGCGACACCTTTGTATACAGCTCGAACAAAGCGATCATCGAAATCATGATTGTTTATGAGACCTCCATCTCGGATGGTACAATCCAGAACTTTGATCTTTTCCCTGTACATAGCTACCCCTTTTATATCATGTGTGATTGACAGATCGTAAGGCACCCTCAAGATAATTGGCCTTTTAAGTTAATAGAGCCATTTCTGAACAGAAGCGAATCAGTGTAGCAAGGGCTACGCTTGGCGATCTAATAGGAAATATTTATAATGCCTGTTTGAACTATATGAAGAATATCATACCACGATGAATATGGGAAACAGCTTCTGTATGTATATCAATATACAAGAAAGAAGGTGAGCACTAAATGGAGGATACGATGGTTTATTGAAGAGTGTTTTTTTGCATAAGTGGGGTGCTAACGTCATGATGAATGTGATGAGGTAATTGGTATTCAAATGTCGATTGAGTAAGACAGAACGCACATAGGATACTAGCGCCACTATCTGTCACCTTTGATTCTGGCTGTTGAAACAATAGCTGGAATATATCCTATGTAATATTAGCTACTAAATGGGCTCTTCTTCCTCAAGGTGTAACATCTCTTCGTATTGCGTTTTCTTTTCTTCTAAGTTGCGGGTATGCATATCTAGCTCATCAAATAACTTGTTGATAGCAACTTCTGATTTATGAATCGATTGTGAGAGCTCTACAATCCTTGGTCCATCCATTGCCTGTGAGGCCTCTTCCAATAATTCATGACATTGCTTGAGATTTTTTTCGTGGGATTCAATCTCGTCCTCGATTAGGGAGATTCGTCTTTCAATGGGCTTGATCTCTCGTCCCCTTTGGGTAATTATATCGGAACGTCGACGCTTCAGCTCCTTTTTCTTAACTTTATCCCCTGGCTTTATATCAGTAGATATAGCTTTGGTATTCCTCGATGGAGCAGGGCGTTCTTCTTTCCACCCAGTCTTGTCTAGGAACTCCTGATAGCTGCCTTCGAATAGGAAGCACTTATTATCGTCGAACACTATTAAACGCTGAGCCAAAGCATGAAGGAACATTTCATTATGAGTGACAATTATCACAGCACCATCGAAGTTATCAATGGCTGCAAGTAGGGCATCGCAGGATTCCATATCAAGGTGGTTGGTGGGTTCATCGAGAAGTAGTAGATTTGCTGGTGTAACTAGCATCTTGCCTAGCATTACCCTACTCTTTTCGCCACCCGATATAACCTCGATTTTCTTCAAAGCATCGTCGCCTTCGAACATCATAGCCCCGCATATATTGCGAGCCGTTTGACGGTCGATTTCCTGACTAGCATTGAGGATTTCTTCCTCTACTGTTCTACTATCGACCAAGCTACTTACATTAGTTTGCTCGAAGAGCCCAATGGTGGTGCTATGGCTCAAGTTTACTTTTCCCTCGAGTGGTTGAAGTACACCCGCCAGGAGTTTAAGCAACGTTGTCTTACCCTTACCGTTTCTGCCCACTACACAGATACAGTCCTCTTTACCCAACGCAAAACTCAAGTTTCTGACAAGGGGGACCTTTGTGTCATACCAAAATGAGATGCTATCCACCTCCATCGCACACTTGCTATATTGTGGCTTGCTTCTGAATGAGAAGTCTAGGGTTTTCATATGCTCCAGCTTCTCTTTCTTTTCTGTCTTGGCTAAGGTCTTTATGCGAGATTGAACTAAGCTAGCAAGCCTTGCTTTTGCCCTAAAGCGACTGATGTAATCCTCTATATCTTTGCGGCGTCTTTCATCTCTGAGACGCGTTTTTTCATGGATCTCTTCTTCTAGGGCTATTTGTGAATAGAATTTCTCGGTATTTCCAGGTATTTTGCGTATATTCCTACGATGTATTCCGAGCGTATGTGTGACTATTTTATCCATGAAACTTCTATCGTGAGTGATCAGCATTAGCTCGTGAGGCCAATTGAGCAAGAATTGTTCTATCCAACGTATTGATGTGATATCTAGGTAGTTGGTTGGTTCATCTAGTAAAAGTAGGTCTGGTTCTGAAACTAGCACTTTTGCAAGATTAAGGCGCACTTGGTGCCCCCCGGAAAACTCTTTGGGAGCACGTTGCATATCTTCATTTGTGAATCCCAGTCCTGCAAGGACCTTTTCCACCTTCCATGTGTCCTGCTTTTCTCTCTCTGATAGCCCCTTGCTACCCTCTTTTAATACTGTGTCCTCTGTAAATTCCAAGGCTTGTCTGACATATCCGATGCGATATTGCTTGGGGATGGCTATTGTGCCTTCACTTGGGAGATCATCACCAACTATCAGACGGAATAGGGTTGTTTTTCCGTGTCCGTTTCTCCCTACCAACCCCAATCGTTCGCGAGGATTAATAGTAAAGGTGACTCCTTCAAAGAGCAGTTGACTTCCGAAGTTCTTGGTGAGGTTATCCACTGTTATCATGTCGCGATAATGGAAGATAGTGGATTGTGCAGCGCATGTCAATCAAGACACGCCATAGCATATTGTAGCCTAGATGAGAAAGAGTACTGCAAAGTGGTTGTTAGTGCTCGCAGTATCGGCCACTTGGGGTCGGCTGGATCCTTGATAAGCGTTTGATGATGTTTAATCCAATCCTCACATCATCCAGGTTACCTTGAGTTGTCTCACTCGACTATTATCACTTTTATTGGTATGGACCCTTTAGTGTGAGTACGATATAGACTGGACAGATGGCTTGTATAGAGTTATCATAAATATATATAACTATACTAGATTATATGGATGGATGGGGGAGAAACCATTTGGAATATACAAAGAAGCCACTCTGGTTGTTAATATCTCGGAAAGAGAGCAATCATGAGGGGAGGAGCTTATGAAGGTTGAGCAGAAGAAATGGACTAAAGAGGCGGGATGGGTATCGGTATCGTCCAATAGGTTGAAGGATCGGGCTCAACTTGTTTTCCTGTTTGGAGATTGTTCTCTATTGAAGGGTGACCTTCATTTAAAGGAAGTAAGGGAGTTATATCCCAAATCTCATATCATTGGTTGTTCAACCGCCGGTGAGATTGTGGGGGGGGAGGTTCTTGATGGCTCTCTGGTAGCTACAGCAGTTTTTTTTGAAGATACCAAGCTTCAATTTGCTAAAACTCACCTAGCTGATATGTCTGAGAGTAATAGAGCTGGACAAGAGCTAGCCAACCAGTTAAAAGGCAAGGGATTGCATCATGTCTTTGTGCTATCCGAGGGATTGAATGTCAATGGTAGTGGCCTTGCTAATGGGCTTAGTAGCCAGTTATCGGATAAGGTGTCTGTTACTGGGGGATTAGCTGGCGATCAAGGGAATTTCAAGGAAACGGTGGCATTCTTGGATAGTAAGCCTGAGAAGAACACTGTAAGTGCAGTCGGATTCTATGGAAACTCGGTGAAGATAGGTTATGGATCGATGGGAGGATGGGACTCCTTTGGGCTTGATCGAAAAGTGACACGTGCTAACGGGAATATCCTCTATGAGTTGGATGGGCAACCTGCCTTGGAGTTATATAAGAAGTATTTGGGTGATCATGCGAATGGTTTGCCAGCGACAGCCCTACTATTCCCGCTAAATCTTCGATCCAGTACAAATGGAGAAGTTGGTCTAGTTCGCACAGTATTGTCGGTGGATGATGAGAAGGGGAGTATGACATTTGCAGGAGATGTACCAGAGGGAAGCTATGCTCGGTTGATGAGAGCTAACCTTGAACGATTGGTTGATGGAGCTGCTGATGCTGCTAATCAAACACTGCAGGCAAGTGATGGTGGATTTTCATCTGATCTAGCCATACTCATTAGTTGTGTTGGAAGGAAGCTAGTACTTAGGCAGAGGGTGGAGGAGGAGGTGGAAGTTGTTCACCAGGTACTGGGAGAACAGAGTGTGATAGCAGGATTCTATTCCTATGGTGAGTTGTGCCCAGTGGTTCCCACTGATAAACAATGTGAACTTCATAACCAAACGATGACTGTGACTACATTTGCTGAGAAATAGGGGGGATGATGAACAAGTTGCTTGAGCGTCAAATCAACAAGTTTGCTGGTGGGTGGAATGCGATTCCCAAGGAATTGGAACCACTTTTCAATACTATAAGTGATGCATATGATGGTTTTGATAACGAGCGTATCCTGATGGAACGTGCTTTGGATCTGAGTTCACAAGAGTTTCGAGATGCGAATGAAAGGTTGTCTAACGAGATACTTGATCGTAAGAAGGCGGCCGAGGCACTTGAAGAATCCCAGAATAGCCTGAGAGAAATGCTTAAACAGGTAGAGGTTTCCCAAAAGGAGATTTCTACACCAGTGGTTCAGATATGGAAGAATGTGCTAGCTCTACCGCTTATTGGAGTTATGAACGATCTTCGTGCTCAGCAAGTTATGGAAACCCTACTGGAGCGGATTGTCAGTACTCAGGCGCAGTGGATCATCATTGACATAACTGGCGTATATGGCATGGATGTTGAGGTTGCAAATCATCTGGTAAAGACTGTTGAGGCTGTTTCTTTGCTGGGATCACGATGTATTCTAACGGGGATTCAACCTAGTGTGGCACAGACTATGACTAGTCTGAATTTTGGGATGGGGAAGGTTGTGATAAAAAGGGACTTGCAGCATGGTCTTGAATGGGCATTGGAGAATTTGGGGTATGGGACAAAGGGCCCAACTCCGTCTATTGCTTGGAATGCTAATGCTAATGCCAACCGAAATGGCCATGATACACAGGCAGCTTCATCCACGCAGTTTATGCAACCACTATGACATCTAGAGTTGCTTAGTCCGTAGTTCTTATATAGGTGGATAGTAGAAATGGGTTGTATTGGGCAATCGAGCCTATGCAACCCATGTTTTTATCATTAAGTAATGTAGTGAGTGACGCATACTGACTAATCATTCCTCTTTCCACAACTGTAATCCTGTTTGTGCATCATAGCTTCTTTCTATAATGAGACCATCAACTACTTGTAATACAAATTCACAGGCAAACACAATTGTTCCTGTAGCAAGATGCCCACCATAGCCATGCCCTCTCTCGTCTGTCAAAGTTATATGTGCATGAATGAACGGTTGGTTGTCACGTATGGATACGTTTCCCGTAAGGCCAGCTATTTCAAGCGGTTTGTCGATTTCTAATAATTGATACTCAAATGTATGTTGATTGTAAAAAGCTAACCGTGCCTTTTTCACTGCACCAATAGACTGGATCCATCCGAGTTTTACTCCTTCCCGCATACAGATATTAGACAGTTCGTTCAAAATATCTGCACCATAAGGCAGTCTACCCATGAGAACCCTTGAAACCTGTACGTTGTTTATCATGGATATGTACAGTTCCTTTCTTTGCGATTCGGAGATAGTCCTGGTATTAAACCTGTGTGTTAACTCTAATCTGAAGGAATATTAAATTTCAGCTTCAGTGAGTGTGGCGTTAGCTGTTATTACCAAGTACTTCAAGACTTGATCTCAACTATGTTTTTCAATGTCATATCATCACTAATCATTTATACTTAGTAATTGCAGTCCTTCATATAACGCTGAATTGGATCATACGCCAGTTAATAACAGTAATGGAGAATTGATTATCGCTATCGATGAGGAGTATACAGTTACCCCTACCTACTGTGTTATTAATATAAGTAGACAATTGCATCTCAAGCGCCTAGTTGGCCGTCACGTAGGTAATTACCTCGTCCTGTGAACCACGGTAGGTCAGCATTATGCGCTGAGGGTACATCCCAAATCTGTACTCCCCCTTGACCATTACCCAGTGTATCCTTGAGCGATATAACGACTTCAATAGTGCCGTCTTTATCGACATCTGCAAGCGTGGGTGGGCTCATACTACCTCTGCCATCTAGAGAAATCTTGTGAAGTTCGTTTCCTCCTATATCTAGAATCACCAGGTGGGAAACGCTATCGGCGATTGAATATGTGGTGAAGATTATCTCGAGAAGACCATCATTGCTGAGGTCTCCAATAACCGGTCCAGAGGCTCCAATGAAATCCCCTCCAGGGGAGTCGAATTCGTAATCCCATAGGACGATGCCATCTGGGGAGAAACATCGCATATAACCATCGTATGATGGTACCAAAATCTCGGGGCGTACATCTCCAGTTAGATTCGCCAAAGCCGGTGACGGTGCCACCTGCACTATATTTTCCTTGTATCCGGTGTAGAGTGGGTCAGTCGATTTTATGGGCTGTTCGAAACCGGATACTCTAGAAAGATCTGGATTCAGAACCCAAAGAGCGTTGCCCCTATTCTTGTACTCCCCTGCCTTTTCGTGATCTGAATATACGATGATTTCCGGGAGCCCATCATTATCGATATCGCCAAATACAGGTGGCGAGTCGGTAAATTCATCCCTATCTTCACCATCGGGGCCCCATCCCTGTATCGCTAACTCGGTACTATGAAACATTGGAATGCTGTTCACATATGGCCCAGAGAACATCGAATTGGCAGGATAGGGCATTCCATCAGCATACATTATGCCAATGTGGCAGCAATCATATGTACTAATTACCTCGGGTATATTATCGCCATCCAGATCTGCTGATCCGATGTTTTGATTGTAGCCTCCATAGTCGTAGCATTGTTCGTATCCCTGCACTTGAGGCCATCCAGAGACAACTTCACCCCAAATGTGCCAGGCTAGGGTAACTGGTCCTCCAGACGTTTTTACCACTAGTATCTCCATGGCTCCATCGAGGTCTAAATCAGCAGCTGCTATTGACCTAATTTCATCGCTTGCTTCGGGGAATGCTTGTGGCCAACCATCAAGTAGTTTTCCGTTATGATCGTAAACTGCAGCCTTATTCCCATAGGCGATTGCTATCTCTCCATTACCATCTCCATCAAGGTCTCCTACAACGGGTGATGCATATTGGCGCTTTGTTCCGTGATCGTTATCCGAAGTAGAGTCTTCCCCAGCAGGAGCTCTCCAACGTAGTTCCCCAGAGGAATTCCATACGTAGACTACGCTATGCCTTGAGGCGATTATCTCGTTTTCCCCATCATCGTCCAGGTCATAAACCGCAGGGGAGGCGAACCAGTTCTCGTCCCAACTGGCAGGTAGCGTTGCATCTAGTGTAGGGGTTGAAACTTGTTGAACAGCCTCTTGGTTAACTGGTACAGGACTGCTACTCCTTGGACCGTTGGAAGAACAGGCGGACTGAACCAGTAAGACTGCGGTAGCAAGGACAAGTGCTTTGGAAAAATCAAATCTCATCTTATGCGCTCTTTTCGATTAAGAATGTCTTCCTCGATTTCGTGGCACCCACTCGACCGGGTGATTCCAATCTGCGGCTTTCCATGGCATCTTAGTAGGATGGACAAGTGGTAGGATGTCTTGGAAGAAGGCTAACCGTTCTGTATCTGTCATTGGGGTGAACTCCTCTGCGATGCATAGGTTTTCTTCCAACTGCTGCATGGTTTCCATCCCAACAATGGTCGTGCTCACTGGTAGTGCGAATGAGTAGCGCAATGCCCTTTCCGTATCATGTTTGAGGTTACCTAGCCCCATCACCTTCATACCGATTGCTGCTATCCCCTTGGCATTTGCGACAGGTAGAAACTCCTCGGCAAAGCTGAGTATGAAATGGTCAAGAGCCGATGACGCGATGAGAGCACTGTCGAAAGGGAATCGATCCACTGCTTCTATGAGAATCTGAGGATCGCTATGGCTACTTATACTGATATAACGAATCATACCTTCATCTCGGGCTTGTATGGCTGCCTCAAGGGCGCCACCGCTATGAGTGAAGGCATCTAGCCTGGCATAGTCATAGACGTTATGCAGTCTCCACTCGTCCAAATGATCTGTCTGCAGTCGGGTAAGACTCTCTTCAAGCTGGCGAAGTGCTCCATCTCGAGTAGTGTCCCACGTCTTGCTGGCGATCCACATATCGGCTCTGCGAGATTTGGCCACGTTTCCTAAACGGATCTCCGCCTCGCCTTTTGAGTAGATCCATGCTGTATCAAAGTAGCGGATACCACAATCCAGCGCGGTATTAATGATCTCGGTTGCCTGATCTTCTGTGCAATTATGATCGTGTACAATCCTCTGACACCCGAAGCTAAGAATAGGAAAGGACTCGCCAGTATTACCAAATGGTCTTTTTTCCATGATTTATTTCCCTTGAATGGTGAGAGGATGTTTAATAGATTCGGTTAACTCGAGTGGCGCAAATCCAGAATACGATGCTATCTCCCTCGAAATTGTGGAGTTCTCTTCTGGAAGAAAGCCATCTGGCCTTCTTTGAGATCTTCACTATTGAATGCTGCAGCAACCAATCCTTCTGCCTCCATTCTGTCTTGGTCACTCATTCCGTGATTCATTGTGAGTAGGTTCAAAATCCTTTTGGTTCCCTTTACTGATAGAGGGGCATTACCAGCAATACCTCCTGCCAGTTCCAGGGTGAAGGATTCTAGCTCTGTATCAGAAACCATATAGTCCACCAGAGCCATCTCTCTTATCCTTGATCCTTCGTAGGTGTTTCCAGTAAAGAACATCTCTTTGGTATTACGCATTCCGATGGTGCGGATGAACCGTTGTAGTCCCATTGGTGGATAGACCACCCCTATCTTTGCTGGTGGCATACCTATTCGGGTCCTATCTGATCCCACGCGTAGATCACAACACACTGCAAGTTCGTAGCCCGCTCCATAGGCTGCACCGTTGATCATTGCTATCACGGGATAGGGATATTCGATCACGCTCTGGAAAGCCATTTGCAGGGGATCCTTTGTTCCTACAACATCTCGAATCTCGGGATTGTCATTAGTTGGTAGGGCTTGGATATCATATCCTGCACAGAATGCTTTATCCCCATTGCCACGAATAACTACGCCACGTATAGAATCATCTTTGGATAGGTCTTGAAAAGTCTTGTATATTGCAGCGATAAGGTCAAGGGAAAGTGAATTCCGTTTATCTGGCCTATTCAAGGTAAGTATGCATACATTGGTTTCTTTTTTCTCTACTAATAGAACATCGTTATCCATGAAAATCTCCCATGATGGAGCGTTACTATGATCTCTATGGTATATGAATTAGCTATTCTAGTCTATTTAGCTCTCGTGTATACAGTTGTGCTGAAACATACTGATTCATATTGTGCTATAGAATAGCAGTCTTTGAGGTGTCTATAGCTGTTGATTGTGTGGCTGGCAGGTCTCCGATACGTTGATTCATTGTGTATTGGAGTCATCTGCATCATAATTTACGATAGTAGCAAATAAGTACTGTAGCATTAATACAATCAAAAGCTGTAACTATCAAGAAACGACATACCACTATAAGATGGTTGGAATAATACTACAACTCTTAATGTAGTGTCTTCCCACAGCGTCTGCAGAGCCGAAGAGAACTTATATCTGGATCGACGTTTTTAGCTCCACAATATGAGCATGTAACATAGCTAGCCCGACTGCGCTTTTCACGCATTGCCTCAAGTATAACTAGTCGCCAGAAGGAATTATTGAGATACTCTCTTCGTAATTCTTCGGCCAATTCCTCAAACGATAGGCAGTTCCCCCTTAAGTCCCTATTGTACGGGCATATGCAAGGACTTGAGTAAAAAACCTTGCAGCAAGAGCAGCGTTCGTTTTCGAAAAGAGCTAGGTATC
>JAXHVC010000266.1:0-23844 GCA_034189315.1 Chloroflexota bacterium
CCAAGAGACTATCTAGCCGATCAAATCCACTGGCAATCCCAGTAATATGACCTTCAACCACCACATCATCAGAACCCGTCTCTTCAAAATAGTGTTCTAGTATATGCCGTATGTGAATAAAGTCGCGTGATCCATCATTGCCTCGTAGTTTAAATAGAATATCCTCAGCTTTGCTCAATACCGAGTCGGCATCAGAATCGGCATCATATGCCATTGCCGCAATTTGCCCCGCGGCACTAATAAGCCTTCGCATGGACGCCAATCGGTGGACAATTTGAGCATAGTGTTCCAAATGAATGGAAGTAGGGAGGATGGATACCACATGACTTAGATAGGCCATGCCACCAATTTCCTCCAGCCTCCCTCGTCTGAATAACGATTCAGCTACGGTTATTTGGTTGATGGCCTCACTTTTCTCATACATAGAAAGACAGACATCATATGTCCATCTAGTACTATCGTTGTAGAAGTCCTCCGGACTGAGCCATGGAGCTATGACTGCAATGGCATCTGGGTCAATAAGCAACGACCCAAGCACAGCTTCTTCGGCTTCAGTATTGTGGGGAGGCAATTTGTCACTGTTCATCTCCCTCCTCGACCACTACTGTTATCTTGGGTTTTAAATCGCCACCCAACTTAATGGTGAGTTCATGACTGCCTATAGAGTCGATGGGGTGCTCTAAGTGAATGCTACCTTTGTCAATGTCATATCCTGTTTGACTATGTATAGCCTGTGCAATATGGACATCCCTGATAGAGCCATACAGCTTATTGCCAGTAGAAACCTTTTTCGTAAAGCTGACGGTGATACCATCCAGTTCCTCTGCGACCTTCTTCATCTCTGCAATTTGAACTTCTCGTTTCTGCTCTTCCTGTCGAACCCTGATTTCTGCTTCTTTCAACGATGCCTTAGTGGCTAGTTGAGCAAGTTTCTGAGGTAACAGATAATTTCTACCGTATCCATCGGATACCTGCTTTACCTGTCCCGCCTTTGCTACATTGGGAACATCTTGAAGAAAAACTACCTTCATATTGTCCTTTCCTCTTATAAATTATACGCCGCCTCCACACAAAACCCAAGAGAGTATCACGCTCAATCCCCCTCGCTGCCCTAATATAGACTTTCTCACCAAGGGCCATACCACCCTGCTACGGGAGATAATCGCACGATCTCCATGATTGTGCCTACATAGGCATCTCATACTGATCGCCCAGATAAAGGGCAATACCTGCGTTTTCCAGCAATCATAGTTTACCAAAAATCTTAACACGTGTTCCTACCACACTGAAAGTCGCACAGAACTTCTCCTGTCTGTCCTGGTCTACAAGTTGCATCTACTTTTGCCAGGTAATTCCCTTTTTCACTGGGAGTTCACGTAACTTTGACGTTGACGTTCACATTCGTTACCAAGAGTTTCCCTCATCTATCGTAAACTACATATATTGGTAAAACAAAAGATAAAAGTAAGGTAAGAGCACTCTCGATTAGCTCATTAACAAAGGTTAAAGCTCACTTAGTAAAGAGGTAAACGTTCTAAAGAAAGGGCATAGCGATAGGGTTTCCGATCACCAAAACGGAGGAAGCTTTATCAGGCGGTCCTAGGAGTCTCGAAATCTTCTTATAGGAGGTTCAATATCATGGTGGCAGATATGATAATTCGAGGTCTCAATACAATTGTTCCAAACAGAGATTCTGTGCAGTCGTCAGGCGATAAGCATAGAGATCGCATTGACTATCGTGTCAGGGAAGCAATTCTCACTTATTTAATGACTGAATAATACTAGAGAAAGAAGTAGGTGGACGAATATGATGTGGTTTGTTGTTTTTCCGTCATCCAATCCAAAATCCAATAATAATCAGCAAGAGAAACCGGAAGACATCTCTTTGCAGGATGTATCTTGCAGGATAGAATCTCCTTTGTCTCTACCCCCCATGGACTGTCTTCCAACAGAGGCCACGGGTGATCGGGAAGAATCCCAGGGACCATCGGTAAACAATCGGTTAAAACCAAATTATAGCAAGTCCGGACTACGGAAAGGCGCCCCTGAATGTGAGGTTTGTAGTAACCTTAGTTGTTGTGGCAATAACGATCCGATAAGCTACAATTCAGATCAGTGGCTGTCCTCATGTGAACGGCTACGCGAAACATATCAGACTACTCCAATGTCTATACTCACTAGCCCCCTGCGTGAACTCACTCATTTAGTCGACATGGTTTGTCTCGATGATCTTGCAGGCGATTCTGAGTAATCGCCTGCTCTCTCCCCCCTTTCATCCACATTTAAAAGAAACTCAATTGTGTTGCAACTTGTACCCCAGAATCACTCCCAATGTCTAACAACTTCGTATTCACATTGTGCCAACTTCGGCCCAAGACTCTGCAAGCCAATACCGGCACGTGTCATTATGTCATCGCGAGCATGGGATCCATAAGTAATATGAGTTATCGGAAAAAGGACATAGCCCAGAAAGGCTATAATTTCAGGAGTATGGAACTTGTACGCAAATCGGATTATTAGAAGGATAATACTAAGTCTTGTTCTCCAGTCATTGCGCGGAGCGAAAGCGACGCGGCAATCTCTTCCCTATAACGAGATTGCTTCACCTTCGGTTCGCAATGACATGTCAACTGTAGCTGATATTTCACTACGATGGTGCGGTCTTATTCCCTAATTGTCGGAGCCACTTTGTTGGCGATCCTCAAACAATGGCAATGAATCAACCATGCCCCACCATGCGCGAATGAAATCCTAAATCCCAAGTTCGAATCTCCAAACAGATCCCAATAACCAAAACTCAAAACAGGAAGATATCCGATCGAATTTTGGTCATTGAAGCTTGGATATTGTCTGGGATTTGGTGCTTGGAATTTCGGATTTGAACTTCCAATCACCTACAACAATGGCAATTCCTTAACCTAATACCATCCCCGCTAGAAGGATCGGAAAGCGCATAGATCCTGTCATTGCGAGGAGTGGTAGCGACGTGGCAATCTCTTCCTCATAACGAGATTGCTTCACCTTCGGTTCGCAATGACAGTTGAGGCTAAAGGCTTTTACAGGTCTCCTTATAGTGGGAGCCACTTCAGTGACAATCAGAACGTAGTGTTAATCGCATAGTGGGTAGGGGAGGTTTCACCCCCCCAAGAAGGGCGAATGAATTCGCCCCTACACTTCGTGATTATTACCCTCACCTAGACTCTCCCTTTAAGGGTATAGGCGCTAACTTAAGTAGAATCGGGCAGCTAATCCCCCTAAATCCCCCTTTGAAAAGGGGGACTTTCCTCACCCCCTTTAGTAAAGGGGGCAAGGGGGATTTAGATTCCAAGTTAACGCCAATGTCCTTCAAGGGAGAGGGAATTCTGAGTCCTCTCTCCCCTAAGCGAGAGAGAGTTAGAGTGGGGGGCTCTCTTCCATCCTCTGAGAGGGATTTGCATATCACCCATCCATCTCACACCAGGGTCTTCACAAGAATCTATTCCCATCTACTTGATTAGCCTCTATTCCTTGTATCTCCTCAGATCAATATGCCCATCACACAAACATTCGTTTCAAAGGAGCCCTCTTAGGCTTGAAAATGGCGAAACCATTTTTACCAACGGTTTACTAAAGATTGACGGTTTTATTCACTATTGTTACCGTCAGGTCTATTTTCATGCCTTAAACTACATTGCATAAGCAAAAATAAAGGAAACAAGGAGGTAACTGGTGTTCTAGGCAAAACGTTTATCCGGGTCAAAGAATAAACTTAATGGAGGTAAATGTAGGATGATTAAATCAAAGGGAAGACTATCAATGAAACCTGTAATTCTAGTAGAGTTGCTCATGGTTGTATTACTAGCCGGCGCAGGATCCGCCTTCGCCTTGAGCCAGAACAATATCCCCGCCCCTGGCACAGACCCGTGGGCAGGAACCACCAACATCACAGAATCTGGCGATCTCACTGTAACTGACTACTCCTTCACATACAGTGCCGATCTTGAAGGAATCACCGAGGTTATAGTAGAAGTAACCAACTCAGGGGCTGCCGTGGATGCTGATGTTAAGGTAGCTATCCTAGATAGCGTCCCCGCGGTTGCAGGCTCTGGCGAACTTGTTGCTACGCTGATTGCCGCCGGCGCCAATGATTATACAGTAGTTCTTGGTGCCACAGTTGACCTGACTGATATGGATACATTGAACATAATCCTTGTTGACCATAACGCCTAATTAGATAGTACATAAATATGAAGTACTAACGGCGGACAAAAACGATGAGGGGGCGCTCGCAGCAGATGCCCCCTCATCGAACATACAGAATCTCAGAAAATGGATGGATGTAATGGAGAAGTTCAGGACAATACTACAAGCAACAATAGAGATCATTCCGCTCTTTGTCTTCCTGCTCACGGCAGGGTGGACCAGCTTCTTCATTGCCACCATCTATCGAGGCGGGAACGTTTTCGGTCTGGTGGGTATTCTCGGGGCTGTGGCCATGGGGGCCGGCACGGGGTACTTCCTGGTTCTACTCAACACACAAACTCAGGTCTCCGAAGAAGATAACATGGCAGCTGCTGAAGATTGTTCAGATGAATCACACCAGGCTGAAGATGAATCTATTGTTACAGCAACTTATCAACAACCAACACCGGCTATGTACAATAATCCCGCCTATGCCGGTAGGCAAACTGCAGTTGAATATACTGTGCCTCATCTCATCTATCCCGCTGCACCCGGGGGAACCAACATGAATACTGCCATGCATGCTGGAGCCAATCCCAGCACACTACACCACGTTCCACAGGCAATAGGTGGGGGTATTGATCCGCCCGATAGCAGCATGCGCACTACAGGAGCGAGAAAAGCCAATACCGCCCGTGCGAGAGGTCTTGCCCAGGCAAGATCATCTCCGAACGAGGCCGAACCACGGGTTCAACATTTGATGAGTGGGGCAGTGACTGCCCGCTCTCCTAAGCAGGGGACTAGCAGGCAAGTGCAAGCAAGCACAACAATGCATACTGTAGCCCCCAGGGAATTAGCAAAGAATCGAACGTCTACACGTCCAGAAGTAACCAAGCTACGCACACGTCGCCAGGGAGCAGGGCTACAAGCAAGTACTAGTAGCCCTCCGGGTGGAGGGCTAGCACGAAGTGCTGCCAAGATCAGCGCTGCCGGAGGCAGACGAGGAGAATCAATTGAGACATGATCCAATTGGGAGAACCATATGCTCCTGATAATCAGGAGCTACATAGTTAAAGCCTGGTCACTACTCAACAGCGTAGTCCAGGAGAAAGAGCGGCCCACAAAACCGCTCTTTCGTCGTGTTAAGGAGACCTGTTTTTTAGAGAGTAAAATAGGGAGATATAGCGATAGTTATAGCTAATGCATAGTATTTGTAGAAAATTACTTATCTTAATACTAGCTGCGACATTGGGCATTATAGGTCCAGGGCTCGATGTTGCTTATGCATTGACTGTTAATCCAATAACCCCCAGCACCCAATGGGCGCTAGGATCTGGCTGGTCGGTCTCCTCCGAGCTTGGATTTGAACAAGGTGTGCTGAACGGCACAGACGCTGGCGCTAACTTGGACGTCAATCTAAACGAACTTTGGTACGATGCTTCCTGGACACGGCGTATCCCCATCACCATAGACAACACAGGAGCCGCTCTGACGAATTACCAGATACAGGTTTCTGTTACCTACGATTCGGACATGCAAGCGGACTTCGATGACATCCGATTCACCAGTTCTGATTCGGCTACCTTGTACACTCATTGGAGGGAGAGTTATACGGCAAGCACTTCTGCGGTGTTCTGGATGAAGGTCCCCTCCATTCCAGCCGCATCGCCATCGACGATGTATATGTACTACGGGAATGCAGCTGCGACTGATATCAGTGACGGCGATCTCACATTCGAGTTCTTCGACGACTTCGAAGATGGCGATATCTCCGATTGGACCCAATATGGGAGTGGAACGGTTTCCCTTGCTAGCGATGGTGGTGATGGCGTATTGCTCAAGACAGCTAACAATGAGTCGAGTGGTGGTTATTCCCTGTTCAACAACGGAGCGATTAGTGAATACGAGGCGATCTTCGAGATCAACAGGATCAACGAAAACGGCAATGCTGATACCGGATACGGCATTGAAGATGGCAGCTTCAATGGCTATGGGCCCAGGATGCAAAGGTTTGATAGCAAGAACCGGCGGTTCATCATAGACCAGCGTATTGGGGGCACGGCCAATGAGCTCGGCCGTAAGAACTTTTCTGGCGATCCCAATACCTGGTATGTCGTGAAGTTCCGAAGGTATGGTAGCACCATCGAATTCGAGCTGTATGACACCAGCGATGTATTGGTGCAATCACATTCCGAAACCGATGCGACTTACACTAGTTTCGATCGTTTTGTGATTCATGGTGGCTACGAATTCTGGACCGACGATATCCGAGTTCGAAAATACGTCTCTCCCGAACCCACCACCAGCATGGGTGTAGAGCAAACTCCTTGGTATAGCACCGCATGGAGCAAGCGAGCACCAATTACCATCACCAACACTGGGGCTGCTTTGACAAACTATCAGGTAGAAGTGCAAATTACCTACGATGCAGACATGCAGACAGATTTCGATGATATTCGCTTCACAGATGCCGCTGGCACGGCATTTCTCTCCCATTGGAGAGAGAGCTATGTAGATAGTACGTCTGCTGTTTTCTTTGTGAAGGTGCCTTCCATTGCAGCGTCTGGTACCACCACGATCTACATGTACTATGGCAATGCCTCTGCTCCCAGTGGCAGTGATGGAGACGCCACTTTCGAGTTTTACGATGACTTCGAAGATGTCGATATCTCCGATTGGACCCAATACGGTACGGGAACCGTATCCCTAGCTAGCGATGCTGGAGATAACGTGCTGTTGAAGACGGGAAGCAATGAGCCCAATGGCGGGTATTCCTTGTTCAACAATGGTGCGATTAGCGAATACGAGGCGACATTTGAGATCAACAGGATCAACGAGAGCGGCAATGTTGATACTGCTTATGGCATTGAGGATGGCAGCTTCAACGGATACGGCCCCAGGCTTGAAAGGCTGGATGGAGGAACTCGTAAGTTCATCATAGACCAGCGTATTGGAGGCACGGCCAATGAGCTTGGTCGAAGAAACTTCTCCGGCAATGCCAATACCTGGTATATCGTCAAGTTCAGAAGGTATGGCAACACCATCGAATTCGAGCTGTATGACACAAGCGATGTATTGGTGCAATCCCATTCTGTCACCGATGCAACTTATACTAGTTTCGATCGCTTTGTGATTCATGGCGGATATGAGTTCTGGACCGACGATATCCGGGTTCGGAAATACGCTTCTGCAGATCCGACTACGAGCACCGGAGCCGAAGAGAGCATTCTATATGTGGCTAGTGGCACCATAGCATCGAAGGTACAGGATACCGGAGTGTCGGGGACACAATGGACTAATCTCTCTTGGGGAGAGACATTGCCAGCCGGCACCAACATAACCTTCGAAGTGCGGTCTTCCGATACTGCATTCCTCAAGGGCGATGCTAGCCCAGCATGGCAAGATGTTTCCACGCTACCAGTGACTGGAAGATACCAGCAGTGGAGAGCAACCTTGACCACTTCTGCAATGACAGATACTCCTACTCTGGAGGATGTGAGGGTGCTGCATGGTTATACGTAGATGGATTGGTACAGCATCAGAGCCAAAAAAGAGGATCTCCCCAATAGGGTTCAAGGGGTGTTCGGATCAGTTCTGTTTGGCAACCTCGAATATGGCCACCAGGCCATGGCCACAGCCTTGTCCACACTGCAATTCCATCTCGAGTTCTCGGAGACAGTATCCAAGTTGTGGTTCTATCAAGCAAGCTCGAGGATTCCCAATGGTTATATTCGATGTGGCTTTGATAATTCGATCCATGGCTGCAACAGTGCTCATGAGAACGGTGGGAGCATCTTCAGGCATTGGGGGAACCGGCTCATTGTCAACCAGCGCCTTAGTACGGAGAGCCAAATGGTTCCAGGAATTCACCAGCTTAGAATGATACTCATTGATATCATCAAAGCCATCCATGATATGATAATCAATAATCAGCTCATCGAGATTTGTGGTGATACCAGGTTCAAACAGACGGTTGACCACGCAACGAAGGGGTTTGCAATAGCTATTGTACTGTGCTGTGTCCTGATGCCGTCCCACGAAGGACGAACGGTCTGCCAGTTCACGTAATACAAGGCTCCCTTCGCATAGCTCATTTGCCCTATCATATATGCCCTTGACTTCGGAACGCCCCATAATCCTGAGAGGGAAGGCAGTTAGTTCGCTCGGCTGCTCTGCCTGATCCTCAGAATATATATAGGAGATAACGTAGTCCATCCACTGGTTATTATCATAGTCATTTGTCCAAAGCGTCTGCCATTCATAGGCATAGCGTCCCAGCCAATCCACACATATTATGGCACCATTACGACCATGCTTGGCTATCTTCGCCAGGAGTTCGGCAGTTTTATCATCTGGATTATGAGAGAGTGTCCCATAATTGGCCAGATACAAATCGTATGGTTCGTCTGCAGTATAGTCAAAATCGTTGTAGTTAGAATTAATAAAGTGAAGATTCGGTTTATTAATGAAGATAGACTCGGCTTGTTTGAGCAAACCCTCATTCAGGTCTATACCCTTATAGAAGTAAGTCTCCTCCGGTTGTTCGGTTGCTATACGAATAACCTCCAAGCCATCCCCACCACCACATCCGATATCCAATACACGAAGCGAGTTGCCTTGCTGACACTTGCTATGTGCAGTATCCTTTATAAAGGGACGTAGGTATAGTCCCACTTGTTCGTCTTCCCAAAAGCGCCTTACATTGTCATACTTACCAAGTAAACCAGTTGGCTTTTGGTACTGGCCACTCTGCAAAGCCTCGTTGTAGGCGTCCATCTCCGCCATTGTGTTCCTCCGCCTTTATGAATTTGAGCTTAGGGCTTCCACTACTCTAACTGCCTGGAATCCGTCTGCACCATATCCATCGGCTCCAATACTTTTCGCGAATTCCTCAGATACAGGAGCACCACCCACTACTACTCTGACTTCGCTTCGCGTACCATTAGCCTCTAATGCTTGAATGGTTTCACCCATACGGAGCATAGTACTTGTGAGTAATGCAGATAATCCAAGAAATTGGGGTTTCTCATCTTTGACCGCTTGCGCAATTGTCAAAGGATCAATATCATTGCCAAGGTCTTTGACTATGTATCCAGCTCCTCTGAGGAGTATAGACACGATGTTCTTGCCAATATCATGCAGGTCACCTTTGACAGTTGCAACAATCACCTTGCCCTTAGGTTCAATCCCACTACTAGCTAGATGGGGTTCCAACAACTCCATACCAGCGCCCACAGCCTCAGCCGAGGCCAACATATCCGGAATAAAATACTCCTTCGCCTCGAACTTCTTACCCACCACGTCCATACCAGCAGTAAGCGCTCCAATGATATCCTTCGCGGTCAAGCCTTCCTCAAGGGCTTTTTCAGTGAGCTCTGTTACACCAGGTTGGCCAACCATATCATCTTCCAAGCCTTCATCTTCCTGTGTTACTCTTCCCTGGATGACATTCTTCTCTATCAGGCTAATTATGTCTTCTGTCATATCATCTCCTATCTAGTCATTCTTAAGTCTAGCAAGAATGCCAGGAATTTCCGTAAACACCCTGTCCCTAGTCTCCTTGTCTAAATGGCGACGCGGCAGAGATAATATGGAGTCCATTCGCTCTCTCGCAAGCATTAGGGTTTCATCCACCATACCCTTACCCTCAAAGGGATACACCGGACTTATCTCTCCTGCCCTGATCTTGCTCCTTGCATATCTGACATATAACTTGTGCGAGGTGCCCATGACTTTGCGGATTTGATTTAGAGACTCCGTAACTTCTGCATCGTTCACGTTTGGCTGTGTTGCAAATCTCTTGATCATGTCTATGTGAGTATCATCAAGCACCGCTTGAACAGGACAAAAGGTATTGGTTCGATCCAAGAGCCCAAAGGCATAGTGAAGATACTGAGGACCAGAAAGGGCTACCATAAGATGTGAGAATAATCTCTCTACTGAAGCCTGTATCCCGGGAACCTTGCCATCGGATATGCCTCCACTGGAATAGCAAGGTATTCCGTAGTAACGCGCCATTTGTACGCAATCAATATTATACTGGTTGAATTCGGGGAATCCATATGATTCATTGAGGTCATCCATACGAGCCCTAGTCGGCACGCTACCATAGAGCACAGGTGTTCCCTTGTTTGCTAACTGAGCTAGAGCTATGCTAGCCACAATCTCCGCATTAATCTGTGCTACCATGCCATCTTCCTTAATAGGAGCGGTGGAACCACCCTGAGGAGAGCTGGATAGTACAACAGGAAGCCCGTGCTTTGCTATTTCGATCGCCTTTGCTGAGGTATCATCTACAAACTGTAGAGGACTCTTGACCACACATGTAATAAACGAGATAATGGGATTTTCTCTCAGCTTATCCCTTCCTCCGGCTATAATTTCGGCCATCTTGACAGTCGGAGCAAGTTGTTCCACAGTTGTGAGACCAGACATCACGTGTCTGGTGGTGTTATCAAGCGATGCAAAGAACTTGTTCACATCCTTATTGTCATCGTTGATATCATCATCCTGGATATTGATGGTGCGTAGAAAGCTATCCCAGTTTTCTAGGTGTTGAGAGAGATGTGCAGCCTTTGCCAATCGATCTAGCGTGCCCTTCTCCTCTCTGAACACCGGAACAAGCATCTCGACATCCGGATCACGTTTTCTGGTAAAAGCCTCAACATCGACTTCCAACCAATTGTTCGCCTCGGACCCCGAGGCAAATCGCACACGTGGCTCATGCGCATTAAGGACCAGGGAGTTCTCCTTATCCCTTGCTCCAAGGATAATTGTATCTGGAGCAGAATTCACGGCATCTAAGATAGTTTTCTCTGGGATCTTGAGTTGCCAACAGGGTGCGCCTTCGGTCTCTATTCTTACAGCTTCAGCCCCATGGCCGGTAAAGAGCTCCATTGCATCATGATTGAAACATAAGATGCCCGGCTCCATGAGGATCGACATGGATTCTTTATGAATCAGCTCTATTTGTTCCTGATTAAGTCTACAGTATGGTTCTACCAATACGCCTTGTCTTGCCATTACACAATTCCTATTCGATGAGGGTCCCTTTTCTATATGCCTTAATATATGTCTTGCAGAAAGGATCATTACCGGTGAGCATATTTGCCACCTTAATAAAGGTCATGGCTTTTGTATCCAGCGGATTCAAGATGGCAGAATCGAGACCTGCCTGGGCTGCCATGAGTAGAAAAGCCCGATTGATCAAACCCCGTCCTGGTAAACCATATGAGATATTACTTAAACCCATAATAGTCTTAGCCGTTGGATAGTGAGCCTTTACCTCCCGGAGGGTATTCAATGTAATCATACCTTGGTTAGGATCTACAGAGATTGGTAAGACCAAGGGATCGAAGTAAATGCGATCTGCCTTAACTCCCAAGCGACCCACTTGCCGCATAATCATGTCGCAAGCAGACAATCGATCATTTACATTATCAGGAATCCCCTCGGATCCCATAGCTAGAGCGACGAGAGATGCATCCCGCTCGGCCGCCAATGTTGCAATGGGGATAAGTCTATCGGGTTCTGCATTGACTGAGTTGATCAACAGGTTATTGCCCCTGTATTTATCCAGGGCAACCTTTAGAATCTCAGGGCTATCGCTATCTATCGCCAATGGCTTATCTGTGGCTTCCTGCACAATTTCAACAAGCCATTCCATTGCAACTGCCGCGTCTCCCATAGAGCCATTTCCCGCTCCGGCATTGACATCAATATAATCGGCTCCCGCCTCAGCTTGATCCCTAGCCAATTTTTGTAGGAATTCCTTATTCCTTTGCGCGATAGCTTGGCCAACTGACTTATTTGTTGCATTAATTGCTTCACCAACTACTAGCATAAAACACAATTCCAATTCTGGTTATCGTTCACCCACTCATTGAGACTGTTCCAATAGTGATATACAACTATTCGTATTGAAAAATTGGAACCTCGCCTCCCACTCCACCTGAAACTATATCTATGGGCTTCTCTTAAATATGTGAACAGTTACCAATTCTAGGTACTGAGACCATCCACAATATCCTTCACCTCTGAGAATACCCTTTGCCTTGTATCTTCTGGCAATCGCCATCTATGATTAGCCAATATATCATCTACCCTATGAGACGCCCGATCGAATGCATCCTGACTCCCTATACTCGTCCAATCCTCTCGGGTATTCCTATCGCTCAGAGTTGGCTGATAGTGCTCCTTGCGCATGAACCTTCTTGTATGATGGGCAGTTACGAAGTTCCCGCCCGCACCTACTTCCTTTATAAGATCAAAGGCTATAGTCTCATCGGTAACCTTAATGCCATCAACCGCTCTCATAACCATTCCAAGAATCTCATTGTCGATGACATATTTCTCGTCACACACACTCATAGCAAATTCCATAAGTCCTGCGGCATCGTGAATGAAATTGGAACCAGCCAGGGCACATAGTGTATTTGTGAGGGCCGACTCATATCCACTCTGAGCATCCAGCACCTTGGAATCGCTCATACCACCTGTAGCATAGTAGGGCAACTTATAGAATTGGGACATCTGAGCGGCAGCAGCATTTACTAAGCCCATCTCAACTGAACCACCAAGATATTTGAAGTCACTGAGATCGGTGGTACTGGCAACCGAGCCAAAAATGACCGGGGCTCCGGGCTTGATTAGCTGAACCAGCATCACAGCCATTAGGGAATCGACTACCTGAACAACCAGATTGCCTGCTAATGTTATCGGAGATGTTGCCCCGCACAGGGGTTCAGATGGAACTGCCACAGGAATACCCGCTTCAACAATTGGCACCAGCAAATCGCCGTATTGCTTGTCTAATACTAGGGGACTGATGGTGCAGGTAATCATAGAAATAATAGGACGCTCACGTAGATTTGAGGGGGATCCTGCGATCATCTCGGCCATTCGTATGACCTTTTTGACACCATCCAGTGTGTAGACGCCACCCATGATATGCTTGCTGGTATTATCTAAACCAACAAAGAAGCGGTTAACATCCACCTTCTCAATTGGAAGGTCACTGGGATACGTAGGTAACAAAAACAGGTGTATGTTTTCGAGTCCATCAACGAGTCTGGCAATACGCTGCAAATCGCTAAGCGTAGCTAAACGTCTTTCACCCTTGCGTTGGTCCCAGAGATATAGAGCTGTACCTCCAGTTCCAACATAAACACGACTCCCACCCAAGAATATGTCGTTCTTCTCTTCCTGGCCACAGAGCGTAATCTCGGAAGGAGCCATCTGAATAAGCTCCATCACTTTGCTCTCGTGTAAACGCACCAAACGTTTTTCCCGGTCTATATTTGCCCCTGCTCCTTGGAATAGGGTGATCGCTGTCTCTGAATTCACCTGAAAGCCAACTTCTGCAATGACTCTCATTACATTCTGGTGAATTTTCTTAACAGAATCCTCTGTTAGAGGTTTATAATTACCTCCATCCAAACCTTTTCGAATCATGATGTAATTTCAGGCTACCTTCTACCGACACAGTCATGCCTAGAGCAAGTTCTGCAGGGGTTATATTTGTCTAAGTTGGCATCTTGAGTGCCAATACCAATGATGCCCGATATGGATTTCCTCGGAACCATCAGGCAGCTATCCATGAGGTCTACTCCCAAATTGTCATCACCTACTGCGCGAAACACCATCCTCTGTTGCTCGATATCCCAATCACAGTATCCCGGGCTAAAACGTCGACTTATGACAAGATCATGACAATCTGCATACTCACCTACCTTACAGTGAATATGATCTGCAGCTTTCTCCACAGCTTCGGAACCAGCCGCTTCTAGCACCGTAGCCTGTAAGATGTGTTTCTCTTCAGCCAGAGACTCTGCCAATACCTCCAGTTGATCGCCAATCGTCACTACAAACACGGCAACCTTTTGAGAAAGCTCTAGCAGTCCGCTTATGACTTCGCTTTCGAATACTATTGAATCATCAAGAAAGACACTTGATCCATATACACCTTGTACATCTCGTACGGCCCATGAATATGAAGTCTGAATGAGATCCTGGGCATTCTCCACATAATCGTTTACTAATGACGATATCTTTGGGGAAGGAATGCAGTCAACTGCATACCCCATATGGCTATATACGTTTTTCACATCGATATCTATATCTATCTCACTTTGATCAGGGGAAGCTAACATTGATTATCCCTTCTTTCGCCTGAACTCTCATGAACAGGTAAGAAGCATCCTCCAAACGCTTGAGTTATCCAAGGGTTAATAGAAGCTATAGGTGGCAGTTTTTCAACAAGGCGGAAATGGAGGCCGAACATACGATGGGGTAATTAGAGACTACTGTGGTACTTTGTGGAGAGATAGCAAGCTATCATTTATCTGCCGAGGAAAACACGAATAGAAAACCCCCGGATCCTATATGATCCTATCGGTTTCAGAGCACTCCTATTCCTCCTTACGACATTTCTACGTGCTAAACTCTAAACCATACTGACTTTACCACATCACTCGCCTATCTGTCCAGTCGTCGTACGTTTTCTAAACATATCATATAGTAGCAGACTTTAGTGTACTGAAAACCCGATTACTCATCTATAACATTATATAAATCCAACTCACGCAGCTATATGAACACATGAATACGAAGGCATTATCAACTAAGTGACAAGCAAATAAAATCGTAATCACTCTTCATTACGAGTAATCGGCAATCTTTCTATGGCTCGTACTATTTCTGGTAATATCTCTCCTATCTTCCCTTGTATTAGATAGTCAGAAGCTTGATCCAGAGTTAACGGAGTAGGCTCCTCATTCACTTCAATAATCTTGAGTTGTGATCCTCTACATTGTCGAGCCATTCGTGGCAGACCTGCAAACGGATAAACAACTGCTGATGTACCGCATATAATCATTACATCGCATTGCATTGCCTGGTCTTGGGCTTGCTCCATGATGTCCATAGGAATGGGTTCTTTAAAATGAACCACGTCATACTTTATAATCCCTCCACACTTGCAGGGTGGGGGAATCTTGTCTATTGAAACATCCTCGAAGTTAAACCTCAATCCACATGAATGACAACGTAGTTTATGCACAGTCCCATGATAATTAATCACGTACTGGGCTCCTGCCTTTTCATGCAACCCATCAACATTTTGGGTAATCACACACTTTATAATTCCCATTTTAGACAGTTCGGCTATGCCACGATGACCAGTGTTTGGCTGTGCATTACGGATCTCTCGGTAAAAAGCTCCATGCGTACCCTTCTCTCCAAGCATCTCATTCCAATAGGCTTTCGGGTTTTCAAGGAAAAGGTCATACCTTTTATATGCCTTAGCTTCCGCTTCCTTATCTGTAGTCCAAATGCCTTGTGGTCCCCTAAAATCACGGATACCGGATTCTGTGGACATTCCCGCACCAGTAAGAGCTATAGCGTATTTACTATTTACTAAATCTATCGCTGCTTGCTGTATTAGATCTTCCATGATGTCTTTATACTATAATACGCTTTGTTTATATCTGGCACTACATCTTATTGACGATCACATGGACCTTTTCTACTCTTTCCACATTCTTCAGTGGAGATACTAGCCCTAGCAGAGTGCCAGATATAAGTTCTTTGGGGAAGGGAGTTAGTGCCAAATCCTGATTATTCACGTTGACGCTCACTTCATCTCGCTCTTGATACACGTCCAGACTTTGAATATCCCCAACCCCCTTAAGTGTGGATATTCCACCCACAATGGTGCCGCATATAAAGGCTTCGACAAACTGATTCATCTGAATTTCTGTACCATTCACCCAAAGCTTGGCATTGAAATCCTCACGCATTTTGAATCTCCTTGTGATTTACTTTACACCTGATTGTGTCCAATGTTGCTCAATATGTCGATATTGTCTAGGCTATCATACAAAACGTGCTGCTTCTAACAGGTAAGGTAGAGTTACACCCACAGAGAGGATAAACAAATCAGCTCCAATCCTACTCGCGTTTGTGTCTTTCCTATGATTATCACCTATCGTGATACTGATAGCAATCTCCATACAAAGCCATGACTATACTAATAATGGATACACAGTGGCGACGAGTACCACTCATTTGGTGGCCATATAGATAAAAGCAGCATCAGTTTGCAATTATCTGATAATAACAATCCAGTATATTTAACAAGAGTTCGCTACGGAAGAGACACTTTCGGAGCTAAGGGACTAATCTTTATATCTAATAGCCCATATCAATAGTTACTAGTGTTATTCTTGGGGAGCAAAGGCTTCAATTATTTAACAAGATAGATGAGATCGGTTCAATCAAGTTTTTTTTCAATCCAGGAGATCAAAACTCAAACCTCTCAAAAAGATATCTAAACCGATGATGGGATTCCAGAAAAAGTCATGTTTGTATAGCATCAATAAACGCTGGTTTATGTCGATAATCAAAGCGCGGTATGTCAATATTCAGTATCCAAGAGGGAAGTGCAATAGTTGCTATATAGTATACAAGATTACTAGACTATACTTGACAATTTAAGCCCGGTATGGTTAAATAAAATACAGTCGATTAGTACCAACCGACGATTCGATTTTCGGGAGGTGCAAAATGATACTTCATTTGATTTATGGTGTATGGCAAGTGGATGGATGAGGCCCTGCTTAACAGCGGGGCGAGCAAGCCCGGAGCTTGGCTCGTAAGAATAGGTGCAGGCCGGACCGTAGGTTAGGCCTCATGTGGTGGTGATCACTACAAGGGAGCTAGGTACAAGGGATTATATTAAACAAAAAGCGGAGGTTAGTTAGCATAATCTCCGCTTTGTTTATGGAAACCTCTGCTTTTTCTCAAGACAACCATCTTCCCTTTTTTTGCAACTCACTTATATAACCAACGTATATCCCATAGTAGCACATAGATATCAAGCAAACATGCTACACATCACGCTGTCGGACTGTATCACAATATATCGCGAGGATGTCTTCCGGTATTGGAAGAAGGACGTGGCAATTCCTTCATTACAAGCACGGGACACGTGAGTAACACAGGTTATTAGTGAAAGAAACCTCCAGTTTCTTAGGAGGAGATTGCTTCACCTTTGGTTAGCAATGACATAGGGAACCTGGTTGCTATTGTATATAACGATTGAGTCCTCTTGCTCCCCCAAGAGTAATAGAGAAAGCATTAAAGTGCACTATTAACCATGCAGTGTGAGAGGGTCTAGTCTTTCATGGAATTCAAGAGACCGTAAACATCGATCCATCTGTGGGTGGCCTGAAGCCCTCGATCCCATCTCCACTGAAGCGAGGGCTCCCATCCACCCAAGATAAATGTGGAATGAATTACTATGCAAGGGAATTCTCACAGGTAGGGAATTTCATCGTAGAGACGCTAAAGACCTAATCATCCTTATAATTGAGACATAGTCTTACTGTCTGGAGTAGGCTGCACATCGCCCTATTGAGTTCCAACGATTGGAAGGCAAATAATTCTAATCAATTGAACCAATTACTGTCATATAGAGCACACTCTCATCAATGCCACCCAATCCAAGAAGATTGTTTAGTTCGTCATCGAATAGCGCTGCTATATGGCAGCAACCAAGTCCAAGCCCTGTCACAGCTAATGCCAGATTCTCTGCAATATGGCCTGCATCAAGATACACGTATCTGTATGCACGATCTCTATACTTCCATCTGGACCGTTGGAAGATAGCAGTCCATATAAAAACAACTGCAGCATCCAAACACATTTGCTGCCCCAATGCTGCATTCGCCACTTTATTCCCAAGATCACCTTGAGCTAGTTCCTCTAAATGATGTGACCTAATTGCATAGTGGTATAATCCTTGAGACAGAGATTCCACATTGTTTACCACAAGATAAGTTTCTATTGGATACAAAGCGCCAGCCGATGGGGCTGTACGGAATTCGTAATCATTCTCTATTCTCTGAATTCCAGTCGATGCCCATAACAAATAAGAAAGCTGTCGCTTACTCAGTGGT
This sequence comes from Chloroflexota bacterium, assembly GCA_034189315.1. GTDB lineage: Bacteria > Chloroflexota > Dehalococcoidia > UBA2247 > JAXHVC01 > JAXHVC01. The sequence goes on from JAXHVC010000266.1 coordinate 18,120, forward strand.
TTGGAGGAAAACTCTCTGATGCTCCTTCTCCTTCTTAGGGCATCATCGATCGACATGTGTTGTATTACTCCAGGCGGAGAGAGGTTCACCTTCGGGTGATCCCAATATTCCTTATAGAGTTCTGGTTTACCGATCCAATCCAATCCACCTTTTGGCATCTTCCCTCGGGAATACTTGGTTTCTTGTTGAAATGTTTCTCCAATCCCTTCTGTATTCATCTATTACCTCCTACTATATGTATTCATACGAAGCCCTCTAATACCACAAATCAGTTAGTCATATTACCAATCAAATTATACAGTCATTATGTCGCATTAATCCAAGCAATCAATCTCGTACCTATTCCTAAAACGATATTTATATAGGTGCTAATGGATATTCCAGCACAGAAAGAGCTGAGTCAACTATTCTCAAGTAAATAGGACTACTCATTCCCTCTCAAACGCAGTGGCTTCAAAGTAATGTACATTCCCTTTTTTCCGTCAGCGTCACCATTACAAAATACCAACCAGATTTACTGTCATTGCGAACCGAAGGTTAGGGAATCGCCACGTCATCCTTCCAGTACCAGAAGACCTCCTCCTAAGAAACTGGGGGTTTCTTTCACTAATAACCCGTGTCCCGCATGGGTCCCGTGCCCGTAATGACATTGTGACATAGCTTATTCATGGATATAGATCTGCTCATGAAGCAAACCCTCTTCGGAAGTCGACTTAAGATCATAGAACTGTTTATCACCGTTATCAATATCGCTCAGAATACTCATTATCTATAAACAACAGAACCATTTGGACTCGAGACCAATTGTGATGAAAATCACATACCTTGATAGCGATTTAAATTAAAATCTATCCGTAGTGTAGACGCAATGTATTGCGGGCTATACCTGATAGGAAGGGAAAGGAGGATGAGAGAACAATGGCCAAAATACTAGGTATAGATTTGGGTACAACTAACAGCTGCATGGCAGTTATGGATGCTGGAGGCTCTGATGTAGTAGAGAATGCTGAAGGAGGACGTGTTACACCATCTGTTGCTGCGATCAGCAAAAACGGGGAGCGGTTGGTAGGACAGACTGCCAAACGTCAATCCGTTACAAATCCAGAGAACACGGTATTCTCTATCAAGCGTCTAATGGGACGGAAGTTGAGCGACACGGAAGTCCAGAGAGATATGAAGATCCTACCCTACAAAATCATCGAAGGATCTAATGGCGATGCGCAAGTAATGTTAGGTAGTCGCAAATACTCGTCACCTGAGGTATCTGCAATGATACTGCAGAAGATGAAACAGGACGCCGAGGCAAAGCTAGGAGAGAAGATTACTCAAGCTGTAATCACAGTACCTGCTTACTTCAACGACAGTCAGCGACAAGCTACCAAGGATGCTGGCAAGATTGCAGGACTGGAGGTTCTCCGTATTATTAATGAGCCTACTGCCGCAACGCTGGCATATGGCCTTGGTAAGAAGACAGATGAGACAGTAGCAGTATATGACTTGGGTGGTGGAACCTTTGATATCTCTATACTCCAACTAGGAGATGGGTTGTTTGAGGTTAAGTCCACTAACGGTGATACGCACCTTGGCGGAGATGACTTCGACCAAAGGATAATCGAATGGCTAGCAGATGAGTTCAAGAAGGACCAAGGTATTGACCTAAGACAAGACAAGATGGCCCTTCAACGTTTGAAGGAAGCTGGAGAGAAGGCCAAGATCGAGCTGTCCAGTGTGATACAGACAGAGATTAACATACCATTCGTCACGGCCGATGCTAATGGACCCAAACATATGAACATCACAATGACAAGGTCCAAGCTCGAGCAATTGGTGGGTGATTTAGTCGATAAGACCATCGAACCTGTTAAGAAGGCTCTTTCAGATGCAGGGCTTTCTGCAAGTCAGATAGACGAAGTGATATTGGTTGGAGGACAGACACGAATGCCTTCTGTCATTAAGAAGGTAACTGAGTTCTTTGGCAAAGAGCCAAATAGAAGTGTAAATCCTGACGAGGTAGTGGCAATTGGTGCAGCAATCCAAGCCGGTGTTCTCAGAGGAGATGTCACAGATGTACTCCTTCTGGACGTAACTCCTCTAACTTTGGGTATCGAGACATTGGGTGGGGTTATGACTCCGCTCATTTCGAGAAACACAACCATACCTGTAACCAAGAAAGAGGTGTTCAGTACCGCTTCGGATAGTCAGACATCTGTAGATATCCATGTACTGCAAGGTGAACGACCAATGGCCGGAGAGAACAAGACTATCGGGAGATTCATGTTGGATGGATTATTACCCGCTCCTAGAGGGGTACCACAAATAGAGGTATCCTTCGACATAGATGCCAATGGCATACTAAATGTCTCGGCTCTAGATAAGGGCACAGGTAAGGAGCAGAAGATAACCATTACTGCTAGCTCCGGTATGTCCAAAGACGAGATCGATAGGATGATACGAGAATCAGACCTAAATGCCGATGAAGACCGAAGGCGGCGCGAGGAAATCGAAGTTCGCAACGCTGCGGATAGTACAGCATATATGGCAGATAAGACCATGCGCGATATGGGAGATAGAGTACCATCCGATTTGAGGAGTGAAGTTGAGGGTAAAATAGCCCAGTTACGTTCGATGCAGCAAAGCGGTGATACAAATCAGATCCGCTCTGCTAAGGAGGAACTAGATGCTTCACTGCAACGCCTGGGGCAAGTTGTATATGGTCAAACCGGTTCGGGTGGCGGTAGCTATGGTCCCACCGGATACGCTGACGACCGCGGTGGACAGGACGATGGTAGTGGGGTCGTAGATGGAGACTTCGTCGAGGTATAGATAAAGGACTTTTGGAATGAGATGGTGCTGGGGGTGGTGCGTTTTCCACCCCTTGGCACTTATTAAGGATAATCCCAATAGGGAGGCAGATTTATACCAAAGATGAGAGAGATTAAACCACATATATCCCTGGAGATATCTCTCTCATCCAAAGGGGGGTGAACAACTATGGAATATAAGGACTACTACAAGATCCTGGATGTAGATAAGAATGCGTCCAAGGAAGATATCAAAAAGTCCTATAGGAGGCTGGCTCGCAAGTATCACCCCGATGTTAATCCTGGAAATGCAGAGGCAGAGGCTAAGTTCAAAGAGATCAATGAGGCCAATGAGGTACTAAGCGATTCAGAAAAGCGGAGGAAATATGATGAGCTCGGCGCCAACTGGAAACAATATGAGCAATGGCAGCGAGCTAGTGGTGCACAAGGTCAGCCATTCGAGTGGGGCCAGTATTACGGAGGTCAAGATGGTGGAGGATCGAGATATCAATACCGCACAATGACTGAAGATGATCTTAATGAGATGTTCGGAGGAACAGCAGGAGGTTTTTCGAGCTTCTTCCGAACCTTCTTTGGTGGCGATCCTAATGCACGAGTGAGGAGAGACCAAAGGAATTCTTCTATCAAAGGTCAAAACATCCAGCAACCTGTGGAGATCACCCTTGAGGAGTCATTCACCGGTACCACTAGGATTTTTGAGATGCTGGGTGCTGATGGGAATCGACGCCGAATTGAGGCAAAGATACCTGCAGGTGTAACAGAGGGTTCTCAAGTCAAGCTGAAAGGGCAGGGTACCCCAGGACTAAATGGTGGCGCAGCTGGAGACCTGTATCTTGTTACACATATACTGCCACATCATTCATTCGAACGTAAAGGCAAGGACTTGCATATCGAGGTCTCTGTACCTTTGACAGTAGCGGTATTGGGTGGTGAAGTGGATGTTTGTTCTCTTGACAAAACTGTGAAGCTAAAGGTTCCCAAGGAGACCCAGAATAGCAAGGTTTTTCGCCTCAAGGGTAAGGGTATGCCAGAACTAGGAAAGCCCGACCAAAGAGGAGACCTGTACGTTAAGGTGAAAGTGGTATTGCCACAATCTCTATCGCATAAAGAAGAGGAGTTGTTCAAGGACCTTCGGAAACTCCGTCCGAATGCATAGTCTGGTAGGCGTTCAATGGGAGTGAACTAACTAAGAACGGGTAACATATTGAATTGGAAAGCTACCCGTACGGCGATGTTAGCGTTGAATACATGTGAGGCTGATCGTCGACGGTTATTTAACCGTGACAGAGGTGTGCTCCCGAGAATCACAAGTGATGACGAGTGGAGACCTTGGTTGCGGTGTGGGTGACTTGAGGGAGCCTCTCTGTCTATAAGGTAAAAGGAGGACAGCATGAAAGTGACTTTATACTCAACACCCACCTGCCCCTATTGTCATCAGGCAGCAAGATTCTTAAGAGAAAAGGGTGTCGACTTTGTTGAATATGACGTATCCCTGGATAAGAGCGCTGCAAATGAAATGGTGCGCAAGTCGGGACAAATGGGGGTACCAGTTATTACGATAGATGACCAGGTAATCATAGGTTTCGACCAACCTAGGTTGAACCAGTTGTTGAAAGGTGTCAAACAAAATGGGACACCTTCATTAGGCATAAGGATTATTGATGTTACCAAAGTAGCAGGGAGTGAAGATGTACACAGCCATGGTGCATACGTGGATAGGGTCACTGCTGGACGCCCTGGCGAGCGATTAGGACTAAGGCATGGAGATATAATCACCAGTATTAATCACCATGCAGTTAGAAACTCCGATGAACTTGCGAAGATCGTATCTACGTTACCTCGTGGTAGCAGTGTTACTGTTGACTTTATCAGGAAATCCAATCCTCGCAGGGGCGAAACATGCCTCTAGTGGGCCGGAGCGGATGTTCTGTTTCTGATGATACGGTTCTGCCTCCTTTCTTTTGCAGGCGGGGCAAAGTTAAAGCCTAGCCTCCAGGCTAAAACACCCCGCCTGCGCACCAGCACCCCAAATTAATCCCCCATATCATTATCAAAACTTGCATAATTCGCAGTAATTGTCTAACGTCTTGAACATCGTTATATAAAGGGAGTGGAATATGACAAAGGGATTAGTAGCTGGTCTACTTATCACCATCCTACTCTTGGCCGGTATTCTTCCTGGGAGTGGCTGCAATGAATCATCCAATTTGATTGATATGTATCAGGGTACTGGTTCAATGGTTTATGATTCGGTTGAACTAGAGTGCCATGAAGGAAAAACTTCATTCGAGGTTAGACATAGTGCTGATGAGGGATTCGTAAGTTGGTCACTCTACTATCCCTTTGTAGGAGAGACTCTAGTAGCTACTAATAAAGGGCTAGAAGGTACGGAGACAGTGTCTTTTAATCACCCTATATCTATATCTCCAAGAGCGGTGTTCGCACTCGAAGTATTCGCTGCCAATGAATGCACTTGGAGCATAGAGATATTGGACTAACCAGTTGCACTCTTCATCACCCTAGGTGAAGGGTACTGAAGGGATGTCGATTATATTCACTTGTCCGAATAGTCAATGGAAGAGAACGATTAGGCCTTTGAATCCCCGAATATCATATTCTCAACCTGTGAGAATTCCCTTGCACAGTAATTCACACACCATTTATCTTGGGTAGATGGGAGCCCTCGCTCCAATCTCTACTGAAGCGAGGGCTCCAGGCTACCCACAGACGGATTGATGTTTACGGTCTCTTTAATTCCATGTAAAAAAAGGTGACATCCCCCCCCCGATATCAGGGCCATAATGAGTGAGTGAATCCTGTAGAATATGGCTACAGGAGGATGATCTTGAGAACCAAGAGATATTCGGAAACACAGATAGTACGCATATTAGGGGAAGTGGAAT
>JAXHVC010000267.1:0-25351 GCA_034189315.1 Chloroflexota bacterium
GGAAATTCGGAATCCAGCTGATATCCTATTTGCTTTAAATAACCTCAATCACTTACTAGGCAATTATTGATACGATAGGATCTCAGTAATTATTTCAATGATTTCAATAATTTGTAGTGCAAAAGACTGTTATGCTCTGGTTTCATAAAGTCATGATTATCAGTACGATTATGCTCATATTTAGATTCCTCCTCCATTAAAAAAGAAATCTTCTACTGTTTTTATCTTCTGAGATAGCTCTTTCGATTTAGTACTATATGCTTTGACGCCCTCTATGTCGGAAAGACGACTTCTTAAACTGTCCTGCTCTTCTAGAATTACCTTGATAGCCTCGGTGAAAGGATCTGGCAGTTCTCCATGTCGAAGATCAGTTATTGGTGTTTGCCGGTTGCGTACTATTCGACCTGGTACTCCGACCACTGTAGCCCCCTCGGGCACGGAAGTTATCACGACAGAGTTTGCACCGATCCGAGAATCATCCCCGACAGTGATAGGGCCAAGGACGACTGCTGCTGAACCGATTACAACATTGTTGCCAATGGTGGGGTGACGTTTTCCTTTGTCTTGGCTTGTTCCACCCAATGTCACTCCCTGGTACATCAATACATCGTCTCCGATTTGGGTTGTCTCGCCAATTACTACTCCACCCCCATGGTCAATGAATACACGTTTTCCTATCTGTGCGCCGGGATGGATATCGATTCCCGTAAGAAACCTGGCTGTTTGTGATACACACCGTGCAAGGAGCATAAGTTGGTGCTTCCAGCAGAAGTTAGCTAATCTATGCAGAGATAGAGCATGAAATCCAGGATAGCATAGGATAATCTCCAAGACGTTTCTTGCCGCCGGATCTCTACTCTTAACCGTTTCTATCTCTTCCCTGAGAGCTGACATTAGATGATTAGGCATAATCGGTTACTCTTGGAATAGCCATGTTGTGAGATACCTCTCACCTGTGTCGGGAAGTATCACTACTATGAGTTTTCCTTTGTTTCTTGGTTCTTTGGCAACTTTGATAGCTGCCCATGTTGCTGCACCGGAAGATATACCTGCTAGTATTCCTTCTTCCTTAGCTAGCCTCCTAGCCATGTGACCTGCATCTTCGTCGGTTACCGTTACTATTTGGTCAATAAGATCAGTACGCAGTATATCTGGAACGAATCCAGCACCAATACCCTGTAATTTGTGTGGACCAGCTTTGCCTCCAGACAAAACAGGCGATCCCACTGGTTCCACTGCAATCGCCCTAAATGTTGGCTTGCGATCTTTGATTACATCTGCTATGCCAGTGAGCGTACCGCCGGTTCCTACGCCGGATACAAGAATATCGATTCTTCCATCGGTATCCCTCCATATCTCTTCGGCAGTTGTCTTGCGATGTATCTCTGGATTTGCAGGATTCTTGAACTGCTGAGGCATAAAGGAATTTGAAATATTACGATGTAACTCTTCTGCTTTCCTAATAGCACCTGGCATCCCTTCTATTCCAGGTGTCAGTACGACCTCTGCCCCAAGAACTGCTAGCAATTGTCGGCGTTCAATTGACATTGTATCGGGCATGGTTAACATCAGGCGGTATCCCTTAGCGGCGCAGACAAAAGCTAGAGCAATACCGGTGTTACCGCTAGTTGGCTCGATTATAGTAGTATCTTGATTGATGTCTCCAGTATCCTCGGCCTGCATAATCATTGCTACACCAATCCTATCCTTGACACTGCCCAGAGGATTGAATGATTCCAGCTTTGCTACTACCTCAGCATTAACATCAGTGCTTACTCGGTTTAGTCGTACGAGAGGGGTATTTCCGATGAGCTCCGAACTGTCTCGTGCGATCCCTCTAAACGGATTTTGGGGTGATACGTTATCACTACCGACTTTTGTTGCCCTTTGTGATGTTTCCTTCAATCAGAATGCCCTCCTTCCGACTTAGTAGTCAAGTTCTTGTATTACCAAGGTAGCCTACTAAATGTTGAAAAGCGATCGTAGATCAGTTAAACCTCCAATGATTTGAGTTTGGCCTGATCTAGATATTGTACATCTCGACTGATTCTCTGCGTTTTAGCTCCTGGCGTCGGGCTAGGTCTTGCAATGTTAGAGAATTCAAGGTTTTATCTATAGCTTCCTTCATAGCTACCCACACTTCGCGTGTTGCACAAGAAGAGACACGGGAACATACATCGGTATCATCTACACATTCCACCGGAGCAATGGAACCCTCCATGGCTTGAACAATATCACTGATTTTCACCTGGTCCGGTGATTTAACTAAGCAAAACCCTCCTCTTGCTCCACGGATAGACCTGACTAATCCTGCAGTACGTAGGCGAGTGAATAGCTGCTCGAGGTATTGCTCCGATACTCCGGTCCTTTGAGAAATATCTCGAATGAGCATGGGGCCCTCACGTTCATATATGGCAAGTTCCAACATGGCTCTTATCGCGTACCGTGCTTTTGTTGAGACCTTCACTTGAACCTCACTAAGTAAAGTAATATGATCAAAGTAGTCATAATAATATACCGATAATTAAACAAAAACAAGCCCCCAATCCTTCGACTATGCGATTAAGGATGACGATAAACTCTATGCCATAGTGGTCATCAATGGGGGTGTCTGTTTATGCGGCGATCACTTCCCTTATCTCAGGTACTGCTTCTTTTAACTGCTCCTCCACTATCTCCAAAGCCATTTCTTCTGACATGGTAGCATGGCATGTAGACATCATTAGTTTCACCTTGACTATGCCATCTCTGACATCTGCCAATGCAACATCTACTCCAGAGAGTGTTGGCCTAAGTCTATCCAGAGCTACCTTTACCTTTTCTTCCATGGGGATCTCCCTTCTAAACCTTTATACGCCACTGCCCACATAGCGACGCTAAAAACAACCAATACTCCTAGTTATGGCTTACCTAAGATAGAATTAACAGAAGTTTGCAGTAAATCATTTGATAGAAATAAAACAGTGCTCGTCTAGCACTAGAAATCCGTCATCAAGGCGTATTAAGACAAGGTTAAAATGTTCCAGGTAAACACCTGATAAGTAACCTACAGGTTTTAGAATCACATGTTGACTTACTAATCGTCTCATATATGGTCTAGAGCTTGAAACTTCTTATGCTACTATGCAGCGAGACCATCCTAGTTTATGAGACAATTAGTACTATCTATATTTCCTGGCTAGTCATATGAAGATAGATCAAATGTACTTGTCCCTGCCCAGCGAATTGATTAGCGAACCAGTATTCTTGGAAAGACTGGCTTGATTTCACAACCTAGATAGTCATAAAGTGGAGTATATGATACACGTGGCTGATAATATAAGGGTGTGAGCTTTCTCAGTCAAGAGGCTGATACAAGTGTTTTCAGTATCCTTGACCCCATATCACCTCCAGCTTATAATGACGATCGTTGTTCTTCAGTAGCATGTTGATATGTTTAGAATTTAGTTTTTGGAATACTAATTAGGTAGTGTTTGGTGATGGAACATGATCGAGGAAGTTGAAAAGATCAAGGCCGATGCTAATGCCGAACTGGAAAATATTTCCAGTCTAGATGGCCTCGAAGCCTACCGTATTCGATATCTAGGAAAGAAGGGATTGTTAACCCAACTGCTGCGGGGCTTATCGAGCCTGCCTACTGAAGAAAGACGCAGCATAGGTGCTAAAGCTAATGAGGTTAAAAACCTGATCGAGGCTAGCGTAGCTCAGAAGAGAGAGTCTCTTCAAGAGAAAGCTGTTATTGATTCTCTAAATAAGGATAGAATAGATGTAACTCTGCCAGGACATCCTTTGTCTATGGGACGATTGCATCCAACGACTCAATCAATACGAGAGATATGTAGCGTGTTTGTGTCGATGGGTTTTGAAGTAATGGAGGGACCTGAGGTAGAGTGGGATTATTACAACTTTGAAGCGCTCAATATTCCTAAGAACCACCCTGCAAGGGACATGTGGGATACATTGTGGGTAGATTATCGAGATGAGAATGGTGAGATGCCCATGTTACTGCGTACACACACTTCTCCTATGCAGATACGTTTGATGGAAAGAACACAGCCTCCTATTAGAGCAATAATGCCTGGTAAAACGTATCGATATGAAGCTACTGATGCTACACATGAGTCGATGTTCTATCAGGTTGAAGGCTTGGCTGTAGCAGAGGGAATTACGTTTGCAAACCTCAAAGGTACCTTGTATGAGTTTGCTCACAGGCTATTTGGTGTGAACAGGAAGGTACGTTTTAGATGCGATTATTTCCCGTTTGTTGAGCCTGGGGTGGAAATTGCCATTGATTGCATCTCTTGCGAAGGTGTTGGCTGCCGTATTTGTGGGAATACAGGTTGGCTTGAAATCCTTGGGGCTGGTATGGTGCATCCCGATGTCTTTAGGAAGGTAGGCTATGATCCCGATGTATATACGGGATTTGCCTTTGGGATGGGCGTAGAGCGTATTCCGATGCTAAGGTACGGTATCGATGACATTCGTCTTTTCTATGGGAATGATCTACGCTTTTTGAAGCAATTCTAGTGTTCTTAGTTGGATGATATCCTTTAATCATATGTGACCACTTTACCGTGCCTGGGTTTCTTAATTGGTCTTTCATGTATACCCAAGGTGACATAAATCATTATCCATTTTGGGTTGTATAAGGTAGTTTCTATGGCTAGCTTTTTCAAAGTATACACTTCTTGCCTTTGCCTTGTGCCTGTGCTAGACTTACGCCACGGGAGGGCTCTACAAGGAGGTTGGGTATGATCGACCTTACGCCGAGAGCCGTAGTTGGTGAGTTAGATAGATTTATTATTGGGCAACAGGAGGCTAAAAAGACAATAGCGGTGGCTCTTTGCAATCGCGAGCGTCGGAGAAGGGTCTCGGTGGATGTGGGGAAGAGGATTGTACCGAAGAATATCCTGTTAAGCGGGCCGACAGGAGTGGGGAAAACAGAAATTGCTCGCCGTATGGCAGATATAATTGATGCTCCATTCCTCAAGGTGGATGCAACCAAGTTCACGGAAGTTGGCTATGTTGGACGCGATGTAGAGTCGATAGTCCATGATTTGGTGGATGTTAGTGTTAATAAGCTCTATCAATCAAGCCTTCATGAGATGAGAGGTAAGGCCGAGAGGAAGGCCGTGGAGCGGATTATTAATTACCTATGTCACCAAATGAATCCAAAAGGAAAGAAACAAAGCATTAAGACACAGAAGGCGGCAGCTGGTGTATCTCCCACTGAATGTCCTGCAGAGGGGGCACGTCCTAGAGCTCAGACTCGCCGTCGAGTGGCTGAACTTCTACAGAAGAATGAGTTGGAGGAACAACTAATTGAAATCGAAGTCGAAACTGACTTTGAAGGTGGCGGTCCGCTGTTTTCACCTATTAGGGGTTTAGACGATATAGAAGGTATCCTCGGAGAATTTGATAAGAACTTGAGACAGTATTCGATAGAGCAACGCCGCCGCACTGTATCGGTCAAAGAAGCTAGGCGAATATTGGCCAGAGAAGAGGCTAACAAGCTAATAGACTTTGATCAGCTTGTTGAGGAAGGTGCAGTTCTATCAGAGGAGAGTGCGGTGGTGTTCATCGACGAGATCGATAAGTTGATTTCGCCGAGAATGGAAATGGGTAGAGATGTATCAGGGGAAGGAGTACAGAGAGACCTGCTTCCTTTGGTAGAAGGTACCACGGTGATAACTCGCTATGGTGCTGTAAATACCGATCATATTCTATTTGTCGCAGCCGGCACTTTCTCTCATGGCAAACCAGCAGATCTATTACCAGAGTTACAATCAAGGTTCCCGTTACGAGTGGAAATGGATTCGCTGCGTGAGGAAGATTTGGAGCGTGTCTTGGTTGAGCCTGAGGATTCTCTCATAAAGCAATATCAAGCTTTATTGGAAACAGAGGGAGTTAGGCTAACCTTGGCTGAAGAGGGAGTTCATGAAGTGGCACATTTGGCCGCTCTTATGAATGAGAAAATGCAAGACATCGGTGCTCGTCGCTTACATGCTGTTGTGGAAAAGGTGTTGGAGGAGATAAACTTTACTGCTCCAGAGAGACGAGGGGATGAAGTGGTAGTCGATGCTGAGTATGTTTCTCAGCGAGCGAGAGACTTGGTGGATTTAGATAATACGGGTCGATACATATTGTGAGGGATATAAAGATGGGGCAGTCTTCTGCTGCAGGAACAATTTCAATAAAGCAGCTTCTTGAGGCCGGAGCTCACTTCGGTCATCAAACAGGGCGTTGGCATCCTCGTATGAAGGATTATATTTTCACGCAACGTAATAGTATTCATATAATCGATTTAGAGAAGACGGCAGCTTTGTTTGAACGGGCCGGTCGCTTCGTCGTCGATGTTGCTTCTCAGGGAGAGGATGTACTGTTTATAGGTACTAAACGGCAAGCCCAGGAGGCAATTGCGGAAGAGGCGAAGCGCTGCAATATGCCGTATGTCAATCAAAGGTGGATTGGTGGTAGTCTAACAAATTTCACCACAATTCAAGCACGTATTGACTATTTGGTTCATCTGGAAGATCAAAAAACACGTGGGGAATTTGAACGCCTACCCAAGAAAGAAACCTTGAAGTTGGAAAGGGATATTCAGAAGCTCAACCGGCAGATGGGAGGCATCAAAGAGATGACCAGTTTGCCAGGGGCTCTTTTTGTGGTGGACTCCTCAAAGGAAAGAATTGCAATAGCCGAGGCTAAGCGAATGAGGATTCCGATTGTAGCGGTGGTTGATACCAACTGCAATCCAGAGGAGGTTGATTACCCAATTCCTGCCAATGATGATGCAGTGAGGGCAATACAACTTCTCTGTTCAGGAATAGCGGATTGTGTATTGTCCGGTGTTGCGATAAGGCAGGCAGCCGAACAGGAAGAGTATTCGGCCGACGAAGAAGGGGAGTACCCTCAGTCACTAACCTTTACTCCTGAGGAGGATACATAAGCAAAATGCAGATCTCAACAGAAATGGTTAAAGCGTTGCGTGAGGAAACTCAAGCAGGCATTATGGATTGTAGGAATGCATTATTAGAAGCAAATGGGAATCAACGCAAGGCTACTGAGATACTCAAGAAACAGGGGTTGGCTCGAGTTCAAAAGCGTTCTGAACGCACAGCTGTTGAGGGTGTTGTTGAGTCATATGTGCACTATGGAGGTCGCATAGGGGCTCTAATAGAAGTCAATTGCGAAACCGATTTTGTTGCTCGTACTGAAGAGTTTAAACAACTAGCTCATGACCTAGCCTTACAGGTTGCTGCCAGCTCCCCTCTTTGCTTGACTGCGGAAGAAATGCCAAAAGGTTCGCTTCAGAACCCTAATGAAGCTTGCCTTCTTCTCCAAAAGTCTATCAAGGACGATTCCAAAACCGTCCAAGAAATGGTGGATGATGTTGCAGTCAAAATGCGAGAGAAGGTAACGGTTAAGAGATTTGTTCGTTTTGAATTGGGTGGATAAGGGATCTGGCGAAAAGCCTGTGTTGCCCTGAACAAATTCCACCAGCATTTTCTTGCCCTACTGGTGATATAATTTGAGGTTGCCGTGCGGAAGCCAGGTTTTTGTCTGGGTCAAGGAGAAAGTGCCATCCAAAACCTCCGGTATGTAATATAACCTAGAAGGATATGTGTGCCTAAGTATAAACGTGCTTTAATTAAAATGAGTGGCGAGGCTTTAGCTGGTGATCGTTCGTTTGGGATCGATCTAGTTGCTTTGAAAAGTATGGCTATACAGATCAAGCAGGTGCGTCGAATGGATGTTGACATTGCGATAGTGGTGGGTGGAGGAAACATTTGGCGTGGTACTGAGGCTGCTGCAGAAGGAATGGATAGGGCCGCAGCAGATTATGCTGGAATGCTAGCGACTGTTATAAATGCCCTTGCACTTCAAGATGCGCTTGAGAAAGAAAGTGTGGATACACGTACACAATCTGCTGTGAGTATACTCTCCGTTGCAGAACCATATATTCGTCGCCGTGCGATGCGCCATCTTGAGAAAGGTCGAGTCGTTATCTTTGCTGCTGGGACAGGTAATCCCTATGTTACGACAGATACGGCGGCATCTTTAAGAGCGGTGGAGATTGGGGCAGATGTACTTCTTGTGGCTAAGAACCGCACTGATGGTGTGTATGATGATGATCCTATGATTAATCCTGAGGCTAAGAAGTTTATTCGAATTAGCCATCGGCAAGCTCTGAATATGCGATTAGAGGTAATGGATGCCACGGCATTCGCGTTATGCATGGAGAATAGAATGCCAATAGTGGTGTTTAATCTACAGGCTCCTGCTAGCATCGAAAGAGTGGTGGCGGGCGAGGAGCTGGGAACTTTGGTGGTGCCCGATGATTGAAGATGTATTGAAATCGATTGACACTAAGATGGATAAGAGTGTTAAATCATTAGAAAAGGATATGGCTGGCATCCGGACTGGTAGGGCCGCTCCATCTTTGGTGGAAAATATCCGTGTCGATTACCATGGGGTTCCCACTCCATTGAATCAAATTGCTAGCATCTCAGCTCCCGAAGTGAGGTTATTAGTAATACAGCCCTGGGACAGATCTGCACTGTCAAGTGTAGAAAAGGCGATACTTAAGTCTGATTTGGGACTGAGTCCAAACAACGACGGGAATATCATTCGTTTGGTTATACCACCTCTTACGGAGGAGCGTCGAATGGATTTAGTTAAGTTGCTTCGTAAAAGGGTTGAAGACAGTAAGGTTTCTTTACGTAATTTGCGCCGAGAAGCTATGGATCAATTAAAAGGTTTGGAAAAAGAAAAGAAGATATCTCAAGATGATCTGCGGCGTGCATTAGATCGGTTACAAAAAGTTACCGATTGTTTTGTAGAGGAAACAGACAAAATCGGAGATCGCAAAAAGAACGAGATTATGGAGTTCTAAACTTACAGTCTAGAAATGCTGCAACAAGACCTCAACCTGTTTTTGTGTTGTACCATATAACCAGTTCGAGCTGGGTGAAAAGGTATCGGTAGCTATGACCCAAGAACGTAAGTCCGTAGGTAGGACATTTAGGATTCCGTCCCATGTGGCAATCATAATGGACGGAAATGGTAGATGGGCTGAAAAACGTGGATTACCTCGTATTGAAGGGCATAGAGCCGGAATAAACAACGTAAGACCAGTAACAACAGCCCTAAAAGTGCGTGGAGTAAAGTACCTAACTCTGTATGCATTTTCTACAGAGAATTGGAATAGACCCAGGGATGAGGTTAATGCATTGCTTCATTTTCTGTCAGAAGCGCTTATGCATGATGTGAGTGAATATGACGATGATGGTGTTAGAGTTCGTCATTTGGGTAAGTTAGATAGACTTCCCGAGAATGTCCAAAGAGATATTACTCGTTTAGTAGATCACACTAAGAGGAATAAGCGCATAACGCTTAATGTTGCCTTTGACTATGGTGGACGTGACGAGATTGTAAATGCCATACGTAATCTTATCGCTGATGGCGTGCAGCCGGATGAAGTGGAAGAGGACCTATTTGCTAAGTACTTATACACATTAGAGATCCCGGATCCAGACCTGCTGATCCGAACAGGTGGGGAAGTGCGCCTCAGTAACTTCTTAACTTGGCAATCGGCCTACAGCGAGCTATATTTTACAGATACATTTTGGCCCGATTTCGACGAGCATGAAGTTGTAAAGGCATTAGCTGCTTATAGCAAAAGGGAGAGACGGTTCGGCAAGCTGAGTTCTCAGCAGCATGAGCCTCGAGGTGTGACAGTTAGGTAGTCGGATGCTATAAATGTTGGATTAGATGAAGCAAAGAATTGCAACTGCTCTTTGGGGGTTGCCCCTTCTTTTTTTCTTTGTATGGTTTCCTTGGTTACCTGTTATAGTAATTCTCATCGCTGCTGTAGCGATCCTCGCAGGTATAGAATTCTATCGCCTAGCTACCTTGTCTAAGGGTTCGCCTCTCACTATATGGGGTTTGTCTTGGATACTTGGGTTTGTCGTATATGCCCAATTCGGAACATCTCTAACATGGCTATTGTTACTCGGATCTATCGGATTACCCCTTGTTTGGCTGCTGTTCACTGGTCCCAGAAACGATGTTCTAATTCGATGGTCTTGGACATCGATGGGCATCATATATATTGGGTGGGCATTGAGCTGTTACGTATCTTTGAGGGGTTTGGACAATGGTGTTCAATGGGTGTTTCTGGCAATACTCTCGACTTTTGCATGTGATACAATGGCATTTCTCTGTGGGCGAGCGTGGGGTAGACATCATATGGCACCGTCACTAAGCCCTGGGAAAACTTGGGAGGGAGCAGTGGCTGGATTGGTTGCTGCTATCGTTGCGGTTGTTGTGCTATGTGGAGTATTCTCGGCTATCAACAGAGAGCTACCTCTCGAATACTGGGAAATGCTTGGACTTGGAGTGCTGATTGGGATATTAGCTCAAGCTGGTGATCTTTGGGAATCGTATCTCAAAAGAGGTGCAGGTGTAAAAGACTCTGGTAATTTGTTGCCAGGGCATGGTGGAATTCTTGATCGGTTGGATAGTCTTATTTTCAGTGGTGTTGTAGTATACTACTGTGCAGTCTGGGTAGTGTGATGAAACGGATCGCTCTTTTGGGCGCAACTGGATCAATAGGTCGGCAAACCCTGGATGTTGTGCGATCGCTTCCTCATGAGTTTGATATTATTGCCCTTACCGCAGGAAGCAACATCGAACTTCTTGTAAAACAGATACAAGAGTTTAGGCCTGCGATGTTCTCCTTCGATGATAGTGTTAGTTGCAGGAGGAAATGGGAGAGACTTGGGATTGATGGCCCAGAGTTCTTATCCCCTGAGGAGATATGTAGACATCCAGATGTAGATTTAGTACTGATAGCCACATCAGGTAAAATGGGGCTAATTCCTACGCTGAGCAGTATTAAGTCGAGAAAGCCTGTGGCTCTTTCAAACAAGGAAGTCCTTGTAATGGCAGGCGAGATTATCATGTCTGAGGCTGATAAGTATGGGACTAATATACTGCCTGTCGATAGTGAACATAGTGCAATCTGGCAGTGCATTCGAGGCGAAGAGGATAATGCTGTTTCTCGTCTGATTTTAACAGCTTCAGGTGGCCCATTTAGAGACTATTCAAGTGCAGAGCTTGAGAGGGTGAGTGCCGACGAAGCATTGCGTCATCCCACCTGGCAAATGGGTCGCAAGGTGACAGTTGATTCTGCCACATTAATGAATAAGGGAATGGAGGCTATCGAAGCCCATTGGCTATTCGATGTTCCATTCAATGATATCCAAGTGATCATACACCGTGAGAGTATCATACACTCTTTGGTGGAGTTCGTAGACTGCTCCGTTAAGGCCCAATTGAGTCTGCCCGATATGCATCTTCCCATTCAGTATGCCCTCTCCTATCCGAAAAGACTCGCCAATCCACATGTTAATCGGTTAGAGTGGAGTACTTTAAATTGTTTAAACTTTCAATCCCCTTGTATGGATAGGTTTCCATGTCTTGGTCTTGCCCTGCATGCTGCCAAAT
This sequence comes from Chloroflexota bacterium, assembly GCA_034189315.1. Lineage (GTDB taxonomy): Bacteria > Chloroflexota > Dehalococcoidia > UBA2247 > JAXHVC01 > JAXHVC01. The sequence goes on from JAXHVC010000267.1 coordinate 11,512, forward strand.
TAGGTGGTACGTATACTACAGTGGTATCTGCTGCCGACGAAGTTGCCGTAGACCGCTTTCTTGCTGGAGATATTGGATTCATGGACATCCCCAGGTTATTAGAGGACACGCTAGAGAATCATCAGACCATGTCATCTACTTCCTTAGATGATATTCTCGAAGCAGACTCGTGGGCAAGAGAATACGCTTGGAATTGGAGATTAAAATAAACTATGGGAGCTTCTAGCAGTGTCATGGCTATAGCTGTATTCGTTTTAGCCTTCTTCTGTATAGTAGCTTTTCATGAACTGGGCCATTTCCTGGCAGCGAAAAGAGCCGGGATTACTGTTCTGGAGTTTGGAATCTGTTTCCCTCCGCGGATCTTTGCGATCAAGAGGGGTGACACAGAGTATTCCCTCAATCTCATACCGTTAGGGGCCTTCGTCAAGACTGTTGGTGAAAACGATCCTTCCGTATTAGATGGATTAGCCAGCAAATCTGCGTGGACAAGGATGGGTGTTTTTGCAGCAGGTCCTATGGCCAATGGCTTGCTCGCCTTTCTTCTCTTCACTGGGTACTTCATGATGCCTGTGGATACCATATCGGGTGAAGGGATCATGGTGAGTTCTGTGAACGATGGTTCGCCGGCAGAAGAAGCTGGAATACTTCCTGGTGATGTATTACTGAAAATCGAAGAGACTGAAATACATAATAGAGAGGATATAGGTGAATCGCTGAAAGACGGTGAGCCTGTAGATGTACTTGTACAGAGGGGGGATGAGCAATTTGAGGTCAATATACAGCCGGAACATGACCAAGATGAAGATCGTTACCTATTAGGCGTTTTTCTGTGTTGGGGAATTGTCACGGACATTCAAGATGGATCACCTGCTAATGAAGCTGGTATAGAAGTAGGTGATACTATACTGACCGTCGGTGGTCGGGGTGTATATAGCTCAGATAGCCTCTCCAATGCGCTTGGCGATGTTGACCAAGGGGAGAAAGTTGTAATCCTCCTTCTTTCAGAAGGGGAGGCAGAAGAAGTTGAACTTGTGCCGCAGCCTGATGGCATAGGTGTTGAAACTGAATGGGTTACTACTTCAATTGAGAGCCAACGATATCATATATGGGATGCATTCTACTTGGGTGGTAAGTACATGGTGAACCTCCCTGTTATGATTGCCGATTCCTTTGTATTCATCAGAGATCAGCCGGATAGGGCGTTGGTGGGACCACTAGGTGCTGGCCAGTTAACTGTGGAAGTGATCAATTCCTTTGGCTATGATGAGGTTATTTCTATTGCGGCACTTCTTAGCCTTGGAATTGGGCTCTTTAATCTTCTCCCTATTCCACCTTTGGATGGTGGGGGAATGCTTGTTGCTCTTATTGAGGGTGTTCGACGCGGAAAGCGGTTGTCACCTCGTGCTATGCAGCTAGCTTATACCATAGGAACTGTGTTTATGATCAGTGTGTTCATAGCCATAATGTATGGAGATATTGCACGTCTGATCCGAGGAGAAAGCTTCCTATGATAGCCCGTAGACATTCACTGCCTATTCATGTTGGTGATGTTGTTATTGGAGGTGATGCGCCAGTAGTCGTGCAGTCTATGGCGAAGACGGATACACGAAATATAGATGCCACGGTGGACCAAATCTGTAGGTTGCAATCTTGTGGTTGTGAAGTGGTCAGGGTGGCTGTTCCAGATAAAGAGGCTGCAATGGCAATTGCCCGCATAAAGAAGGGTATTCGTGTTCCTTTGATTGCCGACATTCATTTTGACTATCGCTTGGCTTTAATAGCATTGGATGCTGGGGTGGATGGGCTTCGGCTAAATCCCGGTAACATTCGTGATACAGCACATATCACTGCTGTGGTTCGAAGTGCCAGGGAAAGGTCTATACCCATCCGAATAGGGGTGAATAGCGGTAGTCTGCCTACAGCCGGTAATTCCGATATGTCTGTTGTTGAGCGTATGGTAGAGGCCGCATTATGGGAGATAAAGATCTTGGAGAACCTTGATTTTAACCTGATCAAGATCTCTCTTAAGGCCTTCGATATCCCGACTACAGTTGAAGCATATAAGATGATAGCAGATAGGGTGCCATATGCATTGCATTTAGGGATAACCGAAGCAGGCATGCCTCCGGCTGGGGCAATACGGAGCGCTATTGGGATTGGGATGTTGCTTGCAGAGGGGATTGGGGACACGATCAGGGTTTCTCTAACTGCTGATCCTGAACAAGAGGTTGCTGCTGCCTATGAGATTCTCAAGTCCTTAAACATGCGTGATATGGGTGCAACTCTTGTCAGCTGTCCTACTTGTGGAAGATGTGAAGTGGATTTGTTTGCACTGGCGCAGGCAGTGGAAGTGGAACTGAAGAAGGTGCATGAAGTTATGAAGGTGGCTGTTATGGGTTGTGTGGTGAATGGGCCGGGAGAGGCGAGAGATGCTGATGTGGGTATAGCTTGTGGCAAGGGCCGAGGGGCAATATTTAGGAGAGGGGAGGTAATACGTACAGTTGAGGAAAAGGAATTTCTTGCGGCACTGCTGACAGAAGTGGAGACATTGTCAAAAATGAAAGGACAGGAGATAGAGTTACCAGGCTTTTCCCGAGAATACGTCTTGAAGCTGGTTAGAGATCACAATGGATCTGATGGCCTGGACCTTTCAGGGAGCAATTTTGATGGCGTGGACCTTTCTGGCCTTGATCTCCATGGCGTTGTTCTCAATGAGGCTAGCTTGCAGGATGCAAACCTCTGCGGCACGGATTTACATGGGGCTCAAATGGAGTCTGCTAATCTGAGACGGTCGAGACTTGTGGGAGCTAATCTGCAAGATGCAGTGCTCGATACGGCTGATTTAAGGGAGGCTGACCTTTGGGGTGCTGATGTGCGAAATGGCTTTCTTAAAGGAGCAGATCTCCGAGATGCCGTTCTCGAGGACACTGATCTTAGAGAAGCACGCTTGGGGGACGCTGTCTTGGATGGGGCTCATCTTATGAACACTAACCTTCGAGGTTCCGACCTTGGAGGTGCCAGGTTATGCAGAGTCTGGCTTTGCTATCCCGAGATATCACGGGAGACCAATCTGGTAAGGGTGGACTGGGGGCCAGATTGTATCTTGCAGGAGGAGGAAGCGGGATATACGGAAGAGGCTGCCCATTCCTACTCCATAATAAAACAATGGTATGATGAGTGTGGCCTGCATGAAGTGGCGGATAAATTCCTCCTGCGTGAGTCGAGAGCCAGAGAGAGGATCGGGCAGTAGTTTCAATTGTGAAAGTAGATACCTTAGTTCTGGGGGCATATACGGGGATAATAAGGGTTCTTGTTCATCGGTCCTGTGATGATGATCGGTGATGATAGTGTTCTCCAGAGCAGTAGGGTGAGGGGGGGCTCACCCACATGCTCCGACTGATCAGAATGTGTATTCCGTTTCCTTCTAGTATAATGATTGGGTTCCGTATGCCTATGGGAGGGCTTATTTGGTAGATTGGGGTGAAGCAACCAGAATAGCAGCGGGTGGCTTCGGTGTAGTGATCCTAACATTGGTAATGGTCGCTCTGATGGTGTGGCTCTTGGGAATCATATCTCAGCGGATCGAAGCGCGACAAGCTAAAGATTCAAGTGGGGAGGAATCAAAGGAAGTCAAAGGCAATTGATAGATGTTTGCCCTTTGAGGATAGCTTATTCCGATGTCTTGAATGCCATGTTTATAATTTTTAAAATACACACTCGTATTAATAATAAACGGACATTACAATAGAGGAACTTATACTTTATAAAGTTGAGTTAGTGGTTGGTCTAAATCCGGTGGAGGTGCACACTGTTCGGTCTATTTGAGAGTGGATTTAGCAGTCTAGAGTTAGGCCAAGTGGTTATGATATTAGTGGGCGTGGCCTTACTCTATTGCGGAATCGCGAGACGTTGGGAACCACTTTTATTGGTTCCTATAGGATTTAGCATTATATTGGTTAACCTTCCTCTCGGTGGTCTAATGGAGACTACTGGGGACCTGTTGGACGAAGATTCATCACCAATAGGTTTGATTGCTCTGGTATTTCGCTACGGAATCCAATGGGAGGTAATCCCGCCGCTTATATTTGTGGGGTTGGGTGCAATGACAGATTTTGGCCCTGTCATTGCTAATCCTAAGACACTTCTTCTTGGTGCAGCTGCACAGTTTGGCGTCTATGCCACCTTCTTCATGGCATTGCTACTGCCTTGGTTTGATTTCTCTATTGCCGATGCAATGTGTATTGGAATTATTGGTGGTGCCGATGGTCCTACTGCAGTATATCTAACGAATCATCTAGCTCCCGATTTACTTGGAGCTACGGCGGTTGCTGCATACACCTATATGGCGATGGTCCCTCTTATTCAGCCTCCTGTGATAAAGCTCATGACAAGCAAGGAGGAGAGAGCAATAAGAATGCATCCTCAGTTGAGGGAGGTGTCTCGAAGGGAGAAAATCATATTTCCTGTTGTCGTAAGCATAGCCATCATATTGCTGGTTCCCAAATCAGCTCCTCTTATTGGCTGCTTCATGTTTGGAAATCTTTTGCAGGTGTCTGGTGTTACCGATAGGCTGGCACAGACAGTATCAGGTTCGTTCATGGATGTTCTAACAGTCTTTCTTGGGCTTTCCATCGGTGGCGTGATGGTTGCTGATAGATTTCTAACAGATAGAACGTTGGCTGTGTTCGTATTAGGAGTGCTGGCTTTTGCACTTGCTACGGCATTTGGTGTTCTAGTGGCAAAAGTCATGAATCGGTTTTCGAGGGAACCAATAAATCCGATGATTGGAGCTGCTGGTGTCTCGGCTGTTCCCATGTCTGCCCGAGTTGTCCAAAGGATGGGACAAGAAGCTAATAAACGTAGTTTTTTACTTATGCATGCTATGGGACCAAACATTGCGGGGGTTATTGGAACTGCTACTGCTGCAGGTGTGTTCTTAGGAAGGTTTAGTTAATAGGGCAAAATCAACTACTACCTATGCTGAAATTGACAAACATAGTGACCAAGTAGATAAATAGGAGGAGTGGGGCGTACCAACTCAGTCTATATCTGGTCCATCGACGAGATGGTTTCATGATTCCTGCGATGAATACGCTAGTCATCAAGAGTACCATCAGACCTGTAACTATGTGTATGCTCGATGCCTGTGAAAGAATCGGAGCCTCGCCATAGAGGATATCCAGTATTCCAACTATAAGGATGTTGAACATATTACTTCCTGCCATATTGGCTACACTCATGTCTAAAGCCCCAATACGCAATGCAGAATAAGATACTGTTACCTCTGGGAATGAGGTGGTAAAGGCAATAATGAGTGTCCCTACGAAGCTCTCTTCTAAACCAGTAGCGTCTGCAATGTCTTCACCCACAAAGGCCAGCCATATTCCTGCCCCTGCTACGACAAGTGCCCCAAGCCCGAAAATTAGATAGGCTTTTGTTAGTGAGACTCCAGTATCTTCTGGTACTGGCTTATCTGTTTCATTTGAAAGATTACTTTCTTTTCTGAGAATAGATCTGAACATAAATGCGTACAGTATTATAATGACGAGGGTTTCAATTCCAATCCAACCTATCTTGATATTAAACATTGTGCTAACTATAGCACCTAGCACAGCGACGGCTATGAGAACCATGCTCATTGTTGCAGACCTTAAGTGACTTTCAACCCTGAGTTGACCTAGTAGTGGTCCGTTCCGATATGATAAGTCCAGCAAGGCTATAATCATCAGATTGAAGACGCATGAACCGAAGAGTTCTCCAATTGCGAGATCAGGGGATTTTACAAAGGTAATCGCGCCAAGTCCTGTAAACAATTCGGGTAGCGATGTTATTACGGCTAGCAGTGCCACTCCAACCCACACGCCGCCTAATCCTGTCCTATCTGCTATGAGATCGCCATACCTAGCCACTGTTCTGCTAGAAACTCCTATGAGTACGAGGCATACGATGAATTCAACCCATACTTGCAGCACTGATGGTCTCCTGAATGGTGTATGGCGTAAGCATTATCGGTGTGTTTTCGTAGAGTGGGGTTATATGAGGGTAGGTGATACAGGGTTCTTCTTCTATAAAAGGACTGGCAATCGAAGTGATGGTATGGAAGTGTGGTCTTATCATTCCACACATATCTAACTCTGAGGTACTTTCGATAGAATCGACTCTTGCAAGGAAAACATGTTCTTTTCTGATGATATAGTGTCGTGATCAAATCCAAGAAGATGTAGTACTCCATGTATTACTAGACGAGCCAGTTCTTGTTGGGGTGGACACCCATATTCCTTGGCTTGTCTCGTGGCTTGTTGATAAGAGATGACTATCTCTCCTAGGTGTGTAATTCCATCAGGTGGAGAGACAAACTTATTATGCCCATCTACTTGCTCTGTTAAAGCAAAGGCGAGTACATCTGTGGGTTTGTCGATTTTCCTATATAACTTGTTTAACTCACAGATGCTTGTGTCATTGGTAATACATAAGCTCAGCTCTGCTTCTTCTGGGATTTCGCAAACGGTTAGAGTCTTCTCAACCACTTGGGACAGCCATTGTGGTCTGACTAGTTCACTGAATTGTTTCTCGATGTGTATAGATAGTTTCATGTGTTCTTACTAGAGATAGTATGCCCTGGTAGAGAACAGTATTCCTGTAACCTTCCATCCAGCTATGTCAATGCCCTATACTTCAGTTTGGATAGTATCCCATAAAGGATTGGTTTCCTCAAGGGATTGACGTGTGGATATTGCTAGTATTAGTAATTGAATTACCATGCTTGTGAGAATGGAAGCTGTATGTTTTTAAGACTAGATACTGCGAGCTTTAATAGGGTATCTAACGTACGATCAGCCCTAAGAAGATCTTATTGATTTCAGAGGGGCAAACTGTCCACTAGGAAAAAATTGAGGGGGCCAACTATTTAGTGCCCCCTCAAGGAAAATGCATATACGCGGGTGATTATATTCTTACCATGGCGCAGTAGCGAGCGTTGCTGTACGCACTATGACATTGTCACCATCACGCTCGACATGGACGGTATCTCCTGCCTGGAATTCGCCCCTCAGTAACGCATCGGAAAGTTGATCTTCGATCATATTCTGAATGACACGTCTTAATGGGCGAGCACCAAGGGCTTCATCATACCCTTTCTCTCCCAATAGGTCTTTTACTTCCTCCGAGACTTCTAGCTTGATGCCCTTATCTTCTAGATTGGCCTTGATTGGACGTAGAAGTAGATCTGCAATCTGCCGTATGTTTTCTCTCGTTAGATGATGGAATACAACGACTCCATCTAGACGATTGAGAAACTCTGGCCGAAACGTCTTCTTCATCTCATCAACAAGCTTATCTTTCATGGAATCATAGGCCATTTGTTGAACCTTAGCTTCATCGGTTCGCCCTGCAAAACCCACAACACCCTGCTTTTTGATGAGCTCTGCTCCAATATTGCTTGTCATAACGATTATGCTATTTCTAAAGTCGACTTTCCGACCATGTCCATCGGTCAGATGGCCATCATCGAAAATCTGAAGCAGCACATTATATACATCCGGATGTGCCTTCTCAATTTCATCCAAAAGAATGACACAGTAGGATTTACGGCGCACCTTCTCTGTCAACTGCCCACCTTCATCATATCCTACATAGCCAGGTGGTGCCCCGATTAATCGAGATACTGTGTGCTTCTCCATGAATTCAGACATATCTAGTCTAAGTAGCGTGTCCTCACTACCAAACATGAATTCTGCCAATGCTCGAACGAGCTCAGTCTTTCCTACCCCTGTAGGTCCAAGGAATATAAAACTGCCAATAGGATGTCTCGGGTCTTTTAGACCTGTTCTGGCACGTCTGACTGCCTTAGCTACGCTCGTTATAGCTTCATCTTGCCCGACAATGCGCTGATGCATAGCTTCTTCCATTTGCAGGAGACGGGCTGATTCATCGGCTGCAAGTCTAGAAACTGGAATACCAGTCCACATACTTACGACTTCGGTAATATCTTCTTCCTCAACTACAGGCCTGTCGACTAGACCCTCATCCCAGTTCTTTTCTTGTGATTCCATCTTGTCTGCGAGATGAAGCTCGCGATCGCGCAACTCTGCAGCGTACTCATATTGCTGGTTGGCAATTGCATCTTCCTTTTCCTTGCGAACGCTGGCTAAGGCCTGTCGAACTTCTTGTAGCCCGACTGGTACATTGCCTCTCTTAATGCGGACACGAGATGCCCCTTCGTCGATAAGGTCGATTGCCTTGTCCGGCAAGAATCGGTCTGAAATGTAGCGAGCTGCGAGATGTGCAGCAGCTTTCATGGCCTCATCACTTATTGTGACGCGATGATGGTCTTCATACCGTTCTCTAACACCAGCGAGAATCTCAATAGTCTGCTCAGTATTAGGTTCTTCCACAAGGACAGGTTGGAAACGCCGTTCCAACGCAGGATCTCGTTCTACATATTTGCGGTAATCACCGAGCGTTGTTGCTCCGATGCACTGCAATTCACCTCGAGCTAGAGAAGGCTTAAGTATATTAGCGGCATCCACCGCGCCCTCTGCCGCTCCGGCACCAACAATAGTGTGCATCTCATCAATGAAAAGAACGCAGTTACCGACAGTCTTTATTTCTTCGATGACTTTCTTGAGCCGCTCTTCGAACTCACCACGATACTTGGTGCCAGCTACGAGCGCCCCGATATCTAAGGTGACTACTCGCTTACCTTGCAAAGTCTCAGGTACATCCCCAGATGCAATACGATGCGCAAGTCCTTCGACTATAGCGGTCTTTCCTACACCTGGTTCTCCCATTAGTACTGGGTTATTCTTTGTACGACGTGACAGAATCTGAGTAACACGTTCGATTTCCTTATGCCGGCCTATCACGGGATCAAGCTTACCTGCGCGTGCAATGGCCGTAAGGTCTAGGCTGAGCTGATCTAGCACCGGGGTGCGTGAAGGTCCCCTAGATCCTGTATGAGATTGAGTGGAGCTTTGTGTTAGCATGCGGTTTGTTTCAGCCCGTGCTTTTTCTAGATTGACTCCGAGGCTTTCCAGGATGCCGACAGCTACTCCTTCGCCTTCGCGTAGGAGTCCTAGTAGAAGATGCTCTGTTCCGATATAATTATGTTGTAGTCGACGAGCTTCATCGACGGCTAGTTCGATAACCTTTTTGGAACGAGGAGTGAGCCCTGTATCTCTCGATGAGGTTTTCTCTCCTCTTTCCATGACGAACTCGACAGCAGATCGAAGCTTCCCAAGATCTACTCCTAGGTTTATCAGAACCTTGGCTGCTACTCCATCGCTTTCCCGAACCAGTCCTAGGAGTATATGTTCTGTACCAATGTAGTTATGGTGGAAGCGATTTGCTTCTTCTTGAGCAAATGTGAGAACACGACGTGCTCTTTCAGAAAACTTCTCGAATCTGCTTGCCATATCGAGAATGATTCTAACATACTAGTGATAAAAAGAAAAGACTCAGTCAGTTGAAGGGTTCACGATGGGCTTACGTTTACACTTGATAGAAAGACATCTAAACGTCACAAAGTTTCACCTGTTTTTCATTTTCTGTTTACTAGTATTCATATCGTTGTCGGTTAGAGTAAGATCAAGTAGATGAGGGAGGTAAAAGGAATGGCAACGACGTATGATGTTTCTGGAAAAAGGCCGAGGAGACTTCTTACAACGAGGGAGGCTTCTGAGTATCTTCACGTTCATCCTAATACTGTAAGGGGTTGGTGTGAACGGGGGATCTTGCCAAATTACCGAGTGGGTCCGCACCATAACCGAAAATTCAAATTAGAGGATATTCAAGCATTTCTTGAGAAGGAGATTAACGGGATCTCTTATGATCCAGATTACCAATAACAGCAATCCTATCCCTAAGCAAAGGATGGGATTATAAGATAGAGAGAAATACTAGCTATACCATGACACAGGGTCACTCCCAAGAGTGACCCTGTTCTTTTTACTACCCAGCTAAAGAAGATGCCTACGACAAACATGAGGGCTACCTCTGGGGCCGATAGATTGCTGATGTGTAGAGCTGCAAATGCCGCAGCCACTAGGAATATGCCCCTGTCTCCAAACGCTGCTATAGCAGACTGTTGTATGATGCCTCGGAAGATTAGCTCTTCCGTAAATGCAGTGATCACGAGCAGGACCAGTGCTGGTAGGATTATGCGTTCTATAGAGAACGAAGTGACTAAGGGTTCGGGATGGAATATATAATATTCGAGAGCACCAAGTCCTATACCTGTTGTACCAACTAGTAGTTGAATGGGCAGAGCTTTAGTGGTAAGAAATACGTGGTGCTGATTGTAGTTTAGGGTTCTAATTACCACTAGAGAACCTATGAGTAGTGGTATTGATGTGAGCACATACCAGTATGTTTGAGAGAAGGCTTCTAGCGGTGTGGCTAGACTGATAATTCGTATAAGAGGAACTAATGATAAAGATACTAGAAACTTGTGTTCTGGTTGAGGTTCAGCGAGCGAGGCATGTATTAGTAGTAACACTAATGTCACGGCATGGAACATAATTCCAGCGAGGGGGTCTACTAATGTAGTGACCAACTCGGCAAAACTGATGGAGAGAAGGTATGCAAATGTAATTACAACAGCTTTGCCTCTAGCGTTTACTGTGGTAGGGTGATTACTCTGTATGTGAAGGTCATCTGTTGCCATTCGTATATTAGGCCTATGTTACATTAATCCATATGTGGAGGGAGCCATAGGCGCCGTTGTGGTTGAAGATTAATTGATCGTCTCTGTATACAGTGATATAGGTGGTTTCCAACGAGCTAAAGCTGAAATCCTCTACCCATGCATCACCCGGTGCTAGGATTCTATCATCATCTTCCGCTGGAAGTATCTGTATTGGACCTTCTGCGGCTACCAAGTTAATCTGGTAGGACGCCTCTTCTTCTCCACGATTTATGATGCGTATCTTGCCTTTCTCTTCAAACCATAGGTCGATAGTTGTATCCATAATCTCCGACAAGACATGATTGTCATCCTTTGCTTGTTTAGTCATGTTTCGGAGTATAAACTCGACCTTTTGTGGTTGGTTACTTGTCTCCTGCGGTATGAAGCTAATCTCTTGTTGCCATTCCTCTCCATGTTTGAGAGATGGTATTTCCAGGTATTCGAACTCCTGTTGATTCATCCATATACTTGTACCTTGATTTCCAATCCTTAGGCTAACTTCGTAGTCAGTGTCCTCATGTTCACGATTGGTTATCCCCAGAATCACTCTACCTTCTTGTCCGGGTCGGAGTGATTTGGGGTAGCCTTCTGCTCTACCCTCTAAGCCCAGAACGTAGAATTCACTGAACTTCTCTCCTACCCTGGGAGTGGCAATCACATAGGCAAGGGTACCGATGGCTCCGATAATGGAGATCATAAGTACTACTGAGAGCACTTTGTCCAATCCTCCCATATCTTTCCAACCTAGGGATGAGAGGCTAATAGAAATGGAAAACCTGTGTTGTTCGTCGATGTTGAACCGACGATACCAAGCGATGGCGGCCATTACTATGATGAAGATGGTTATTGATACTAAAATGGGTGCAAGGTTTATTCCCCAAGGTGTGTAATTGAGTATAAGTCCAATTAGTGGCACTATAGCGATGCTGAGTCCAAAGCTAAGTACTACTCGTTCGACACCTTCAAGATCGTCTCGTTTAGGAAATAGTGCTGCAATTAGTGTGTAACCCGGGAAGAGAAGCAGAAATGGAAGCCCAATTCCTATTCTCACGGGACCTGAGGTGTCAAGTCCTAGAATGATATCAAGGACTATGCTAAGACATAATATGACAAGAAGATCCATGATGAAGCCTCGTATTCTGGCAGTTTAACACAGCAATGGAGTATTAACCAGGTAAGAATAGGTAATATAATAGTAGAAATGGATTTAATAGGATGTAATGAATATTAATGTAACAGTTGGTTTTGTGGAGACTGGGAGGTCACCTGTTCTTATGAACAATCCATTCGGCTGCATCGAGGAGTGTTGCGGCAACGAAGTCTGCACTAGTACCCTTTTCCTGTGATGCTGTTGGCCCTGTGGTTACAAGGACAGCCCTACTTTTAAGCGCGTTGCCGGCAGCTATGTCTGTGTGTTTATCTCCTACTACACATGAGGTGGACAAATTTATAGCATGGTCCCTAGCTGCTTGGAGGAACAATCCTGTATTAGGTTTTCGACAACTACAACCATCGTTGGGATGGTGTGGACAATAGTAGATATCATCAATAAACGCATCATATTGGGCAAGTTGGTGTTTTATTGCCGTGTGGATATCGTTTAGCGTGCTATGCGTAAAGTAACCCCTGGCCACTCCCGATTGATTTGTTACGATGATTACCTTAAATCCACAGCGGTTTAGAAGATTGATCGCTTGTGGCACTTTTGGGAGAATCTCCAAATCATGAACTCTCCTTAAGTAGTTTACGTCTCTATTGATGGTACCGTCACGATCGAGGAAGACTGCAGAAGTAACTGATTCCACTTGATAGATTCCCCTATATAGCAAGATGTACTTGATGGTTGATGTTAACAGAGTTGATTAGCTTGATGGTATCCCTTGGGTGTCCCGATGTCAACCAGATATTCTTGTGGTCCTAGAACATATGCATAGACAGATTCTTTTAGGTTCAGTAAATTGGGGAAGATGTCGTAACCGAAATCCGAGCTACCTTCACTTGGAATATAATTCAATATGGCTGGTTCAAGAATATAGACCCCACCGTTAGCGAGGTTTCCTACATTGAGTGAGGCAGGAGGCTTTTCTATGAGGTGTATTATCCTTCCTTCTTTGTCAAGCTGTACTATCGCTAATTCCCATGGATTCGGACGCTCCGATACTGCCAATGTTGCGATTGCGCCTTTTGACTTGTGAAAAGCCACCATGTCTTGCAGGTTCAGGTTGGTATATACATCACCGTATATGACTGCAAATGTTGCGCCGAAATAATCCTTCATTCGTCTAACACCACCCGAAGTTCCTAATAAGACTTCCTCCTGTGAATATGTAATTCTCATTCCGATATCAGAGCCATCATGGAGGTCATTCTGTATAGCATCTCCTAGATGATGTAGATTCATAGCCACGTCTGTGATGCCAAATCTCTTGAGCCAGAGGAGGGTCCGGTGTATTAGTGGTACATCACCTATAGGTAATAGAACCTTTGGTTTGTATATTGTCATGGGCCGGAGTCGTGTTCCTTCTCCTGCAGCGAGAATCATTGCCTTCATAATATGAGAGCAACCTCCTATCCACTAGTCAGGCACAAAAGATACACTCGGATATGGTCACAATTCTGATGATAGCTTCTGATAGAATTACTATCGTGAATGTGGAGGTAGAGGATTTAACCTGAAGCGCCTTGTTATTGCCGCAGTTGCCTATACAAAAAGGTGTATTGGTTGCTCGTTGTGTTCTGAGTAGAAGATGATCAATCACGATATCCATTTGGATGTTGTAGGTACCACATCCAAGCACTTTCTACTATTTGATCTAATTCTGAGTGTTCGGGTCTCCAGTCGAGTTCATGTCTTGCTAAAGATGACTCTGCTATGAGGGTGGCAGGATCTCCGCTTCTCCTGGGATTGGTCTTTGTCGGTATATGTTTACCGGTTATCTTCCTAGCTACGTCGATCACTTCTGTGACCGAATAACCTCGACTATTGCCTAGGTTGTAAGCTCCGCTATGAATAGAATTGTCAAGATGGTTCAATGCCAATATCTTATATTGGAGTCTCAGTTTTATGTCTGGAGAAAAGGTAATTATGCTGAAATACTCATTAGTCATGATAATAAGAAATATAAAAAGGTGTATCAATTACATGGAACTGACCAG
>JAXHVC010000268.1:0-12260 GCA_034189315.1 Chloroflexota bacterium
ACATCAAAGGTAATATACGTGGAGTTTACCATGGTGTTAGTTCAAAGCATCTCAAGCTTTATCTGCCTGAGTTTTGTTACCGGTTCAATCGTCGGTTTTGGGGATCTCAATTGTTCGATCGTTTACTAAAGGCCTGTCTCTGCACTGTTTCTATCACTCTTTCGGAGCTGAGGGCCTAATCGTTTAGTATAATACTTGGATTATCGTTGCCCCTGAAATGGAGGTCTAATTCAATATATAATCAGGCCGACGCGCGCAGCATGTCGGCCTGATTATTGGATAAACAAGCTATGAAATCGAAGATGCTATTGCTGTAGATTCTGCCTCTTTTCGGGATAGAATAATCCATGACACAATGGCGATCATGCCTAAAACAAACAAGATAATGGTGGGTAATTCGGGGAACGGATAAATGCCAGCACTCTCTGGTGCAGTAATGTAAGTTTTGCTACTTCCTGCCTCAATAGTGAGATACCCATCATCATCATCGGAGTCGGGAAGATTGGTTATTAAGAATGCTAAATACGTTTCTTTAGGAACGATAAAAGAATCGTCAAGCTGAATGGAAAAACTACATATGTTGTCTTCCCATGATTTGCTGAATATCTGTGAGGGATGGCGATGGAAGATACTAGTACCTCCACCATCAGCTCGTGAACCATCGTCATAATATCCGAGCTCTACCTTTAACTCCCCATCACCAGTAGCACTTTCGTCTAGGGTGATAACACCTTCCCAGGTGTCTGCTAGCAAGACAAAGTCTACAGCAGCCGGATCATCGGCAATCCATAATGCCTGACCACCATCCTGAATGGTAATGTCGGAAACGTCTCCTGTAGCTACTTGCCCCTGATACATAATGCGGGGATTTTCTCCGGAAGGACCTCCAAAATACCAAGTGCGAGAGGGGTACTCGACTTCGGGCATGACCACATTATTAATATCGGGAATTTCCCCGTCTTCCGAGTCATTACCCAATAACAATCCAATTGCAAGAGCTGCAACGAGCAAAAGGGCTACAACTAATATCAACTTTCTTGCCATAGGCCACCTTCACTAGTATAGGATATTACTACATAAAAAACTAGAAATATTGAACAGCTATTTCCGTATATTAAAAAGAATTAAAACAGTTACCAAGAGAGAAAAGCTACTTGATTATGTTTGCAGAACTAGTGAATTCTCACTCATTCATTATCTATGCCATTTTTTCTTCAGTCAATATACAAAACTATATTTAAATTACAAAAATAGTGTTTATCGATAGCGCTATCTGGCCATTACGGCACCTCTTAAAACATATTTTTAATATATAAAAATAGACATTTCACTAGCTATTTGCCGATTTGCTATCATAAGGATATAATCAAAGTCACGGGGCGTAGCGCAGTCCGGTTAGCGCGCAGCGTTCGGGACGCTGAGGTCGGAGGTTCGAATCCTCTCGCCCCGACCAAAAATGACACAGCCCCTAGATAATATACGAATACTAGATTTTAGCTGGGTATTGGCTGGTCCCTATGCAACCCGAGTCATGGCTGATTTTGGGGCAGAGGTGATCAAGGTACAGTCGGACACAACGACGGTGAATGACTCCTCAAACCTGACTGCATATTTCAACGTGTGGAATCGTAGCAAGCTTGGCATTTCATTGAACCTTAGTAAGGATGAAGGTGTTGATATTGCAAAGCGCCTAGTATCATTGAGTGATGTAGTAGTCGAGAATTATAGCCCCCGTGTGATGGATAACTGGGGACTTGACTATCAGGCCTTGCGCTTAGTCAAACCAGACATAATAATGTTGAGTTTGAGTGGGGTGGGGCATACGGGGATTTTTCGAGACAGAGTGGCATTTGGTGCTACTATACAAGCTCTGTCAGGGCTGACTGGTTTGACCTCACATTCCGATCAGCATCCTTCCGGCTTAGGCTATTCTCATGCGGATCATGTTGCTGGTCTAATGGCCGCACTATCAATCCTCGAGGCCCTAGAGTATAGGAGGAAAACAGGGATTGGGCAGTACATAGATTTATCTGAGTACGAATCCATGACATCTCTAATGGGGGTGATACTTATGGAATGTATTTCCAACCAACATGTCACTCGATCAGATGGAAATGGACCCGGTCATCTCAATGCTGCACCTCATAATGTCTATCGATGCAAGGGTGAAGACAGATGGTGTGCTATTGGTGTATTTTCCTCTGAACAATGGCATGCTTTTTGTCAGGTAATAGGC
This sequence comes from Chloroflexota bacterium, assembly GCA_034189315.1. Lineage (GTDB taxonomy): Bacteria > Chloroflexota > Dehalococcoidia > UBA2247 > JAXHVC01 > JAXHVC01. The sequence goes on from JAXHVC010000268.1 coordinate 2,237, forward strand.
AATCCAGGTTGGATTAAAGAGAATAGATTTGCTACTAGTGTGGGGCGGAGGAAAAACGCGTCTGAGCTAGACTGTCTTATAGAGGAATGGACTAAACAATATACTCCAGAAGAAGTGATGGAGCGGTTGCAGGCAAAGGGAGTGCCTGCAGGTGTGGTGCAAGATGCTAGAGACCTTTCTCTTGATATCCAACTCAAGGATAGGGGGTTCTATAGGGAGATTGATCATCCTATACTAGGCCCTATAATGCTTGATAGTACACCTATAAAGCTTTCACAAATAGAAGCAGAATACGATAGAGCCGCACCTGGTTTTGGGCAGGATAACATATATGTGTACCATGATATTCTGGGTATGAGCATGACAGAGATCGAAGAGAATATTTGTGAGGGCATCATTAGCTAGGACATCTTCAAACGGCAAATGTATGCCATGATTTTTTCAAGGAAGCAGTATGGTATCAAAGGAAACACTACATCAGATTGCGCTTAGCGAGAGTGAGTATGACCTCATTGTAGAAAGGTTGGGGAGGGAACCTAGTGAGGTTGAGTTGGGTCTGTTCGGTTCCCTGTGGAGTGAGCATTGTGGGTACAAACACTCAAAGATATTACTCAAGCGTTTGCCTTCAAAGGGGAGAGCTGTGCTAACAGAGGTGGGGGAGGAGAATGCTGGAGCAATCGATATTGGTAACGACTTGTGCTTGATTATGAAGATGGAATCTCATAATCACCCGTCTGCCATAGAGCCATTCCAGGGCGCTGCTACAGGGGTTGGGGGTATAGTAAGAGATATCTTTGCCATGGGTGCATATCCCATAGCATTGTTGAACTCATTACGCTTCGGTCCACCAAGTGAATCTAATAACCGCCACCTGTTGAATGGTGTTGTAGAGGGAATTGCATCTTATGGCAATTGCCTTGGGATACCCGATGTGGGGGGTGAGGTGGTGTTCTCGCAATCATACTCAGAGAATCCTTTAGTCAATGCTATGTGTATTGGGATAGCACAAAAGGGTAAACTCATGGGTGCTACAACTGGAGGTCCTGGTAATCTGGTCATGCTCGTGGGGGCAGATACAGGGAGAGATGGTTTACATGGGGCTTCGGGATTAGCGTCACAAACATTTGAATCAGATCGTGAGCTGCGTCCCACAGTGCAAGTAGGGAATCCCTTTATGGAGAAGTTGCTCATAGAAGCTTGTTTTGAGCTTGTACAAACAGATTGGATTGTGGGTTTACAAGACTTAGGAGCCGCGGGTTTAACTAGTGCCTGTATCGAGTGTGCCGCTAAGAGTCCTTATGGGGGTATTAATATAGATATATCTAAGGTGCCGCGTCGTGAGCAAGGGATGACGCCATACGAAGTAATGCTATCTGAATCGCAAGAACGTATGCTGGTGATAGTCAAAAAGCAATACCAAAGTCAAGTTAAGGAACTGTTCGATCGGTGGGACTTGCATTCTGATGTCATCGGAGAAACCACCGATGATGGTATGGCGATTATTAATGATGGGGCTCTTGAGGTTGCCAATGTTCCTGTGCAGATACTTACTGATCCTCCCTTATATGAAACAAAGTGTCGAGAACCGGGTTGGACAAAGACTATTCAGCAATTAGATATTTCTACTATACCAGACATTGCTCCTGCCGAATGTAATAATGTGTTGCTAAGGCTGCTTGCATCACCCAATATAGCAAGTAAAGAGAGTATATATCGACAGTATGACCATCAGGTGCAAACAAATACCGTGGTTGCACCTGGAGGTGATGCTGCTGTGGTGCGTATTAAATCGACTTGTAAAGGCATTGCCCTTACGACGGATGGCAATGGGCGTTATTGTTACCTTAATCCTCGTATCGGAGCGATGATTGCTGTAGCCGAGGCAGCTCGAAATCTTACTTGTGTTGGGGCAGAGCCACTTGCTATTACAGACTGCCTTAACTTTGGTGATCCTGAAAAGCCTGATAGGTATTACCAGCTTAAGGAGTGTATCGAGGGAATTGCAGATGCGTGTAGGGAATTTGGCATTCCTGTGATAAGTGGTAACGTAAGCCTGTACAATGAGACTAGGGGAGGATCAATCTATCCCACTCCTATCATAGGTATGGTTGGACTAATTAGTGATATGCGGCAATACTGCACCGTTGGTTTTAAGGAGGAAGGGGACCTAGTATATATACTGGGAGAGCCAAATGCGGAGCTTGCCGGTACTGAGTACCTCGAAGTTGTACATGACAAAGTGTTGGGTTGTCCCAAGATAGATATTGCCATGGAAAAGCGCTTGCATGAGTGCTGTGTTGAGTTAATAAGACAGGGCATTATTCGATCTGCTCATGATTGTTCCGAGGGGGGGGTGGCTGTAACGCTGGCGGAGTGTTGCATGGTGAGTGGTCTAGGATTCGTTGCAGATACACTGGATGTTGCTGGTAGGATAGATGCCATTCTGTTTGGGGAGGCACAATCTAGAATAGTAGTGTCTGTCTCTGAGAAGATGGCCAGACAGATGGAAATGATTACCCAGGAAAAAGACATTCCAATGCGTAAACTGGGAAATGTATCGAAGGATCGACTAATTATAGCGGAGCTAATAGATCTATCTGTCGAAGAACTTGTTGCTAGTTGGAAGTCTAGTCCGTGGTATTTGTCCTAACTGTAACCAATCGACCTATGATATTATGCTTATAATCTTTAACGTTGGTTGTGCTGATGATTAACGTAGGAATATTAACCGTTAGCGATAAAGGATCCCGTGGTGAACGTCACGATCAGAGTGGCCAGGTGATATCTGAGTTGATCAAAGGCATTGGGGCGAATGTTAAGTGCTATGAGATTGTTCCTGATGAGATAGATGTAATAAAGATGAAGTTAATGGATTGGATAAATACTGGGCTTGACCTGGTTCTAACCACAGGAGGGACCGGTTTAAGCCCTAGGGATGTTACTCCCGAAGCGACTATGAGTGTCATTGATAAGCTTGCTCCTGGGATAGCTGAGGCGATTAGAGCGGAGAGTATGAAAAACACTCCGTATGCAATGTTGAGTCGTGGAGTGGCGGGAGTTAGCCTGAACACCCTTATCGTAAACCTTCCAGGGAGCCCTAAAGCGGTGAAAGAATGTCTCAGCGTGATTATTCCTGTGTTGCCGCATGCGGTGGAAACCCTCAGAGGAACTGCTAGTGAATGTGCTACGAGGGATATTCACTCGGAAGAATGATATTGAATTGATCCTGTGTGGTGAGTCTGGCGCAGACTGTAAATACAGTGCATACCAATACACATAGAGATAGCCTATGCATATTGATATACTCACTCTGTTTCCCCGAGTCTTTGAAGGTCCGTTTGATGAAAGCATCATAAGGAGGGCCCGGGATCGGCATCTGGTAGGGATTGCTATACATGATTTACGGGACTATACCCATGATACCCATCATACTGTAGATGATTATCCTTATGGTGGTGGGGCTGGAATGCTTTTAAAGCCAGAGCCCCTCTTTGAGGCAATAGAAGCAATAACGGCTAGTCCTAGTTTAAACCGTGAGCATGAGTCTTGCTGGAAGATTCTACTCACTCCACAGGGTAGGGTGTTTTCTCAAGACGTAGCACAAGAGCTTGCTGCCAGATCTAGATTGCTTATGGTGTGTGGACACTATGAGGGTGTTGATGAAAGGGTTCGTGAGCACATGGTAGATGACGAGATTAGTATTGGAGACTATGTACTTAGTGGGGGAGAGTTTGCTGCTATGGTTTTAGTGGATGCTATAGTTAGGCTGCTCCCCGATGCGCTCGGATCAGAAGACGCAAATAAAGAGGACTCTCATATTTGGGGAATGCTAGAATATCCTCAGTATACAAGACCCAGAGTTTACCAGGGTTGGGAGGTCCCGTCTGTATTAATATCAGGTAACCATGCCGAGATTGCCAAATGGAGGCGTGAGCAGGCACTCAAGCGCACGCAGCAGAGGCGGCCTGACATAGCAGCTAAGCTTCAGGAGAGTCAGTTGAATCTCCCTGATTCAGAAGAACCATAAAGGAAACACTGGTCAGAATAGAAGATTCGGTTTATACTAATACACTTGATATTGTGTAGCCAAGGGGAGGATAGTGGAGTGAAAGAGCGTCTTAACCTTTTGGGTACATATGTGATGGAAATGGGGTTAATCCAATGGATGTGAGTTCTCTAATTGAAGTGGGATCAAATCCCAATGTTTCGGAGGTGTCACCTGGTGATACGGTGAAGGTGGTCACTAGGATTAAGGATGCTAGTGGTGAACGTTCTCAGACCTTTCAAGGTGTAGTGATACGAGTTAGAAAGGGTGGCTCTGGGGCGAGTTTCACCGCAAGACGTTCTATCTATGGTATAGGTGTGGAACGGACCTTCCTCGTTCATTCTCCCCTGTTGGAAAAGGTCGAGGTGATTCAGCAGGCAAGGGTACGTCGTGCCAAGCTGTATTACCTGCGTGGTCTTAGTAGCAAACAGCTGAGAGCCAAACTCAAGCCGGTTCTGAGAGAGTCAACCAAAACCTAGGCAACGGTTGGGGAATGGCCTATGCCGAAGTTGCAGTCAATTCTCCTGTAAAAGAACAGCATACTTTCACCTACGAAATCCCACAGGGGATCACTGTTTGTCCTGGACATGCAGTATTGGTTCCCTTTGGTTTTCGTACGCTTCAGGGCATTGTCTTTCAATTAGACCCATCTTCTAAGGTGCAAAGTACTAGGGAGATAATCGAGGTCCTTGGTGATGCACCCTTGCTAAGTCCGTACCAACTTGCTCTCGCAAGGTGGATAAGCGAGTACTATATTGCTTCGTTATTTGATTCTGCTATCCTCATGTTGCCCCCGGGTTTTGAAAGGAAGTCGGCCACCTTACTGAGATGTGTCTCTGAACTACCTCAAGATCTAGGCGATGTGCTTTCCGCTGATGAAAAAGACCTCTTTCTATTGATTCAACAGAAGCAGGGATTGCTATTGCAAGATGCTGAAAATGTCTTGGGTAAGAAAAGGATGAAGGGGGCCGTCACGGGATTAATCCAGAGAGGTTTAATCAAAAGGTCCCAACAACTAGAGCGAGACCGTATCGGAATAAAAGTAGTTCGTGAGCTGGTTCTATCCGTCCCACGCGATCAGGCCATGAGAGAATCCGATGCCCTTGTTCGACGAGCTCCGAAGCAAGCAGAGCTACTGCGATTACTGGCAGAACAGCCTGATGCAAGGACCATTGATAAAATCAAGGACCGAATGCCTGGGGTAGAAACAGCTGCTAGAGGATTGCAGAATAAGGGGCTGATTTCTATAAATCCGGTAACTGTGTTCCGAAATCCCCTTGAACACGTAACACTTAATCCCTCAAGTCCTCCAACTCTAACGTGTGCACAGCGGAAAGCAGTTGAGGAAATCTCCTTTGCAATTGGACAGCTCAATACCGCGGACTGCTCTGCTTTAAAAATGACCCAAGATCGTATATTCCTCCTGCATGGTATTACTGGAAGTGGTAAAACTGAGGTGTACCTGCATATTCTTGCGCAGACTATTGCAAGGGGAAAACGAGGAATTGTACTTGTTCCGGAGATAGCTTTGACGCCACAAACGGTAGAGAGGTTTGCCTCCCGCTTTCCTGGACGGGTGGCAGTATGGCATAGCAAGCTTGCTATGGGGGAACGCTTTGATCAGTGGAGACAAATTGCTGAGGGGGCTTTTGACGTGGTTGTGGGCTCGAGGAGCGCTATTTTTGCGCCACAACCAGGGCTAGGCCTTATTGTGCTGGATGAAGAGCAGGAATGGACCTATAAGCAGCAAGAGCAGCCCCCTCGATACCATGTAAAGGAGGTAGCGATCAAGTTGGCAGAGCTAACAGGGGCGGTGGTGGTATTGGGAAGCGCCACTCCGAGTGTTGAAAGCTTTTATAGCGCTTGCAATGGTGATTATCGTCTATTACAGATCCCCGAGAGAATATCAATGCAAGGCCAACCAGCCCTACCTCAAGTTGAAGTTATTGATTTACGTGAAGAGCTGAGGAGTGGCAACAGGAGTATCTTCAGCCGAACATTGAGGAATGTGATAGGGCAGACCTTGGATGCTGGTGAACAGGCGATACTCTTCCTCAATAGGAGGGGCTCTTCTACCTTTGTTCAGTGTCGTGAATGTGGCTTCGTACTAAGATGTAATAGGTGTGATCTTCCCTATACTTACCACTCCTCGGATGATACATTGGTATGTCATCAATGCAATCGTAGGCAGAGGATTGCTTCAATCTGTCCTAATTGTCAAGGTTCTCGAATACGGTTCTTGGGTATTGGTACACAGAAAGTAGTAGAAGAAACCGCGAAGCTCTTTCCCTCTGCGAGGATTCTACGCTGGGATAGGGATGTTATCAGGAACAAACGCTCGCATGAGAGTATAGTTAAAAGATTCACCAATCGTGAAGCCGATATTCTCATCGGCACACAGATGATTGCCAAAGGTCTTGATATTCCGTCGATTACTCTAGTGGGAGTGATTCTAGCAGATACTGTGTTACACTTCCCGGATTTTAGGGCTAGTGAGCGCACGTATCAATTACTTACTCAGGTGGCCGGGAGGGCCGGTCGAGGACTGCTTTCAGGTAGGGTTGTCATTCAGACCTATTCACCAGATCACTATGCGATTGATGCGGCTGCACATCATGATTACAGGGGTTTTTATGATAAGGAGGTATCTCACCGTTGTCATCTCTTACAACCCCCATTTAGTCAGCTCGTAAGGCTTATCTATGAGCATTCAAATGCTGATTCATGTCGAATTGAGGCTACTAGGATGGCTAAGCAAATCAGGGACCAGATCAACTCATGGGGATTGCCGGAGCTTACTCTGATCGGTCCCACGCCAGCATTCTTTGCCAAAGCCAGGGGGAGATATCGATGGCATATAATTCTTCGGGGTAAAAATCCTACCAGTGCTTTGGCCGACGTTGCGTTGCCTCGGGGATGGACGGTTGATGTCGATCCAATTAACATACTTTAGGGGATGCTCAAGTTCGGGCTAGTGCTATTTGTCATGAATTCTTATGCTAGATATGTAATCTTGTGCAAGCGCAACATGATATAGGGATTTTTACATAATCGGAACATGGCAAATGGCCAATAGTGTTGTAGCTGCAAAGGAAGCCCTAACAGATTTCGTGATGTGCCACTGATCATGATTTATACGTGAATACTACGAGTCAACAAGCTAAACACGGTCCAGGGCAGACTTTTTCACTGCCTCGCTAGATGCTCATATTCCCAGATGAGCATTTGTTACTGATGGATTTTCAGACCGTGCCACAATGTCATCACGAGCACGGGGCCCGCGAGGGACACTGGTTATTAGTGAAAGAAACCTCCAGTTTCTTAGGAGGAGATTGCTTACACCTTCGGTTCACAATGAAATGGCAAATCAGGTTGGTATTTTATAATGGTGATACAGGCTCTTTATCGGGGATGCTCCACTAGCATGAATTATAGGTTCTTTGCAGGAGCAGTGCGTCATTTTCGAGATTGGGGCTTTCACAAATCACTCGTCCACTCACTTGGCGTGACTTTAGGGCTTGGAGTAGTTCACGGTACTGAAAGTCTGATTCATCCAAAGTAACATGCTTGATCTCCCCACGTTTTCCATAGCAAATCCCTGCAACGTGTATATGGATGTTCTCTAATGATTGTCTTCCAAGCTTGCTCTCCATCTTGTCTATAATAGCGACAAATTCCTCAAAGGAATTGTGTTTTCCGGTGCGTGCATGCAAATGAGCAAAATCGATACATGGGGCAATCCCGTCAAGTTCAATACTCAGCTGCAGAATCTCATCAAGCGTACCAAATAGGCTACTCTTTCCTGTAACCTCAGGGCGTAATGATATTGTTTCAGCTTCGTCACACAATTGACCACGTATGATTGATAACCCATCTCTGATTTTGTTGTATGCCTTGTCGGGATGATTCCCCATATAGCTACCAGCATGAAATACAACGCTTTCCGCACCGCAAATGGCTGCTATACGTGATGAATGTAATAATCGTTTCTGACTAGCTACTATCTTTTCATACTCAATCGCATTTAAGTTAATAAAATATGGGGCGTGTACACTAAGTTTAATACCTGTGCGGCTTGCTGTTTGTCGTACAGATTCTGCCATGATATCCGACATTCTAACTCCACGTCCAAACTGGATCTCCATACAACCAAGCCCTAGGCTTGCCACCGCTTCGAGGCCGGCCAGAGTAGAAGATGCCTTACAGCTAAGGGGAATGCCTGCCGGTCCAAAGAATAGCATCTATGAGCCTCTCATTTTCGATATACTTAGTTCCTTATTGGAGTGTCTGTGTGTTAGCAGGGACGATGTGGGATAGAGTGAAGAATGTCAGTTAGGCAAAAAAAAAGCCTCCTGGCGATGGCGTATTTTCCCAAGGAGTTCCCCCCTCAGTATCGTCTGCGCTGAGGCGTTTCACTTCCGTGTTCGGGATGGAAACGGGTGGTTCAACCTCGCTCTAATCACCAGAAGACAAGGCAGTATTTTAGCTATATTGGACTGATCTGTCAATCTCTTGGTGATAGGTTGTGTCACGAATAATTAAAGGTAAGGGTATCCTGAAGGTCTTGTTGAGAGGAAGGTGAGGGGCAATATATTAGGAAAACTTAATAAACGTCCTGTTCTTTTCAAGCCATAGCTTATCCACCTATATCCAATCCTCCAACACGTCTTGAAAGAATGTTCTAGCCCAATGCTTTCTAGGAGAAATAGCTCCTGAAGTCCGTTCAGATCAATAGATCACCATTTCATGAATGCTATTCTTCTATGAGGCTTCATCTCATTGTATGAATATGAATACTAAAAACATAAAAAATAGAAAAAAGACAAAAGTGTAAATAAGTATATATAAGGTAATGAATGGGGATGTACATGACATAATGACATAGGCAGCACATATCATAAACTATTGTTCATCAAGGTGCGGAGCGGTGGTGGATAGATAGCACACTTGATTTTGCCTCAAGACCGTGGTAGCATACTCGGCTTAAAGTGGGGGTGCATCATTGTAGGGCAAAGAAGCTGAAGATATAGGTTTTTTAGTCCGTAAAGATGAAGGAGCTTGATTATGCCAAATGTGGCAGTTGTTGGCAGTGGTAGCTGGGGAACAGCACTAGCTGTGGTATGTGCCCGAAAGGGAGCCCATGTGAAACTGTGGACACGCACCAGCAACGAGGCGAAGAAACTGGGTAAAGCGAGAGAGAATACAACATTCCTCCACGATGTGCAATTCCCTCGTAGGTTGGCAGTTACGGCTTCCATGGAAGAAACGCTAGAAAAGGCTGATGTTTTAGTTATTGCTGTTCCTTCTCAGAGTATGCGACAGAATGTCCATCAGATCAAGGAGTATTTGGGTAGATCTACCGTTGTTGTTAGTGCTACAAAGGGGTTGGAACTTCAGACAGGCAAACGCATGTCTCAAGTTATCAAAGAGGAGCTAGATGGTTTGCTAGAAGGTGGTTTGGCGGTACTCTCTGGCCCCAATATTGCTATGGAAGCCGCCCAGGGTATGCACTCAGTAACGGTAATTGCATCTGATGATATTAACGTAGCAGAAAAGGCTCGGCGTCTCCTTTTGGCCAAGTCATTTTGTATAAACACGACTACTGACGTTGTTGGTGTGGAGATTGCAGGTAGTCTAAAGAATATTGTAGCCCTGGGAACAGGCGTGGCTGATGGGCTAGGCTATGGGGATAATGCTAAAGCGGCGTTCATTACCAGGGGGCTTGGTGAGATTAGTGCGCTTGGTATTGCTATGAAAGCGGATCCTCAGACTTTCTTTGGATTGGCAGGGATGGGTGACATAATAGTGACATGTTCCAGCCCTCTGAGCCGAAACCGTTATGTAGGAACAGAGCTTGGACGGGGGCGTTCCCTCAAGGATATTACTACTTCTATGCCTCATACTGCGGAGGGTATAACAACGTCTCTTGCCGCCTTGGGATTGGGAAAGAAGTATGATGTAGAGATGCCCGTTGCAGAC
>JAXHVC010000269.1:0-20205 GCA_034189315.1 Chloroflexota bacterium
GTAGCAAACTTATTCTGAAACTCGATGAGATTTATCGATTCCTGCTTCATCCCCTTCACTCCCTTTGTAGTGCATTCCCTACATTCTATTGTTTCTCGGAGCTAAGGGCCTAATCGTTTATACTATTGTGAGATTGATTTAGGTTCGTTACGGCATGCCAACCTGTATAGCAAGTTGACTGTCTCACGATTAATAACAGCACTTTTATATGTAACTTGTATTATTCATCCTCAATCAAAGCAAACTTCCTCTTGCTTATAGTCACGCTGATCCCATACTCATGACTATAAATGCCACGCTTTGTTATTCTCTACATATCACTCTTGTTCTATGACTACACTTGCAACCAACATCATACAGTTTTGGTGATTTCCCAAGCTTCTTATGAGACCTCCCTACTTTCTTTACGATACTGTAATTTTTATAACATAATATAGCTAACTGGAATTGACACACTATTACGGCAGTGAGCATAATTACATTGTTATTCGCTCCTATATCCTGGTTTTTTCGACTCGAGTTATTACCTGGCTCATGGTGATTATTTGACCTAAAGACATTATCCGTGAGCATTCTCCAAGAGGTGGAAGTTGGGGGGTTATAAGAAACCTTAAGGAGGCATACACATGACATTTCGGAGAATCTTTCTGATCAGCACACCCTTTCTAGTGGCAGCTATGATTGCAGGTCTAGTATGGAGTTTTGGGCCTAACTCGGAAGAAGGTTCGTCAGGAGCAGATCTTGTATCAGCAGAAGGATCCCGTAGTTTGACAGCGGCTACCCTGGCAGATCACTTGGTGATAAGCGAAATACAAATTGGCGATGCCGATAGTGCCGCACATGATTTTGTGGAAATCTATAATCCCACCGATAGTCCCATCGACCTCAGCGACTATGAAGGTGGCTACATAAAACTGATCAAGCGTACAAAGAGTGGGACATCCGACTCATCGGTCAAGTCTTGGAAGAATCCTGAAGAGGGAGAAAACAGTATAGTACCTGCTCATGGTTATTACCTTTGGGCGAGCAAAAACGCTGGCGATGGATGGGAACTTTTAGTAGGTGCCGATACTTCCACATCAACAACTCTGGCGAACAATAACGCCGTCGGTTTGAGATTCATAAAAACCGATAATCAGGACGAACCTTTGATCGATTCTGTTGGTTGGGGAGAAGCTGAGAATAGTCTGGTAGAGAGAGAGCCCGCTCCAACTCCCCCTGAATATGGGAGCATAGAGAGAAAATCTGGTGATGGCCTCGATCATGCATATGGTAATGCTCTTGATACGGATGATAATAGCTGGGATTTTATGAAGCAATACGCACCCAATCCTCAAAACTCAGAGTCTATGCCCCTCGCTCCAGTACCCGAATTACCTACACTTGCGTTGTTTGCTATTGGGCTATGCACAATTGGACTAGTCTATGCTTATGGACGTAGACGGCAAACATCAGCTATAATCATCTAGTTCTGATGCCATAAAAGTGTAAATATCTTATCGGTTTACTTTATAACGGGGACAATATAGTATTTGTCCCCGTTTTTCTATCATAAGTTACCTAGTTGATATCTTCTGGTGAGAGTGAAACAAATGGGCTATACTGTTTATATTGACTTCGATTTGTTTATTCAATGTATGTGGAGGTTTTCGCTATGGCACATAGAGTACAATTGAAGGGTGTTAAAAAGAATCGAGGCAAACACGTTAAGAAAAAGAAGTAATTAAAATGTCTACGTGTATGAGTACTTCTAAGAACGTCAATCATTGCGGTGTAGGTATAAATGCATAGACTATCCCAGTAGGTTTGCTGGTTTCATAGCTCACAGCTTGTCCCTTCGATCATTCAAAGGCTTTTATGTTATTTTATATGCTATGAGATCACCTATATTTACAGATAGATTGCTATCAGATCAATAACCATTCATTAATCATTTAGCAGTTATTAAGCCTAGCCTGCACACCGGATGATTCACAGAATTCATTCCTTGTCTCTACAGCAGTAGAACTACAAATGTATGGATTTTCAATCATTTCTATGGCTACAGAACACGTTTATGCACATCATTTGTATTGCTTTACTTCAGCCACTATTAAAGAAGAGACGCTGTCATGTATGCTCAACATGTTCCAAGCACTTTGATATTCCTCATTCGTGATAATGCCACATCATTCACTGTATAATAAACCAGAGCAGTCATAAATATCTTTTCCCAACAACATAACACACATACACAGAAATGCCTATGTAAGGTTGTTCAACCGCTTGAACAATATTACCAACAAAGAAAACTGTAAATGAGGTTGAGATACGTTGCGAATCTTGGTTATTGGAAACGGAGCTCGAGAACATGCTATTGCTTTTAAGCTCTTACATAGCCCCTTGGTGGATAAGATATTCGTAGTTCCAGGAAATGCAGGAACCAAGTCAATTGCAGAGAATGTTCCAATTGCCATCACTGATAGCAACGCGATAGGGACCTTTGCTCAAGACCAAGACATACAACTAACTATCGTAGGCCCAGAGGCTCCATTATCCTTGGGTATTGTGGACCATTTTGAAAGTCTTGGGCTTCCAATCTTTGGCCCCACCAAGTCAGCTACCCTTATTGAGTCCAGCAAGGTGTTTGCCAAGCAGCTAATGGAGAAATACCATATACCTTGCGCTAAAGGTCGCATATTCAATTCATACACGGAAGCTATTACATATGTTGAGAGTCATCCACTACCCCTCGTTATAAAGGCTGATGGTCTAGCGGCTGGTAAAGGTGTTGTAATTGCACAATGTAGAGAAGAAGCACGGCATGCTGTCTGCAACATCATGAAGCGTAGAATATTTGGTGCCGCTGGCGACACAATCATAATCGATGAATGCCTTGAGGGCAATGAGGTCAGTCTAATTGCCGTCACCGATGGTAAGAACGTCATTCCCATGGTGCCAGCATGTGACTACAAACGTGTGTTTGATGAGGATCAAGGGACCAATACAGGGGGTATGGGTAGCTATAGTCCTCCTTCGTTTTTTGGTGAGGAGGAGATTAATACAGCAGTGGAGACTATCCTCGAACCCACCGTTGCTGCTCTGGCAAAGGAGGGGATTATTTACAGAGGGGTCCTATATGCAGGATTGATGCTTACTGATGAAGGAATGAAAGTATTGGAATTCAATGCTAGGTTCGGAGATCCGGAAACCCAAGTGATCCTCCCTCGTCTTAAGAGCGACCTAATGGAGCTTCTACTTGGAGTTACTCATAATACCCTCACAGATGTAAGAGTGGAGTGGATAAATGACGCATGTGTGGGAGTGATCATGGCCTCTGGAGGATATCCTGGGCAATACCAAACCGGCTATCCTATAGTAGGGTTAGAGAAATTGCCCGAGGACATATTAGTATTTCACGCTGGAACAAAGCACGTTTCTCCAGGAGTTATTCAGACCGACGGGGGGCGAGTACTCACTATAGTTGGAACTGGGTCAAATATAGCTAAAGCCAGAGCCAATGTATACTCCTCGATTACACAAGTACATTTCGAAAACTGTCACTACCGTACAGATATCGCCTCTAGAGAAATCCCATAGCACAGATACTTCTCGTAGAATATCTTCTTTTAGGGTTCATTACACAGAACCATTTCTTCGGCAGCTTTTTATCCCACATACTAGAACAGTTCGACATTTCCGGTATTTGGGAAGGATATTATAGTAATCAGTTGCCACTTAGATTCTTATATTGTGTTATTCCTTCTTCAGTCGGCAGGTATTGGTAGAGAGCAAAGTGCCCCCCTTCCTGAATTGTTATCAATCCAGCCAAAGAAAGCGATTTCAACGCCATCTCCCCAATAAATCCAGAGATGTGGACACGATGATCAGAGACAGGTTCCCCTGTAGATTCATACTCCCGACATATCGCTAAGAGTATGCGGGCTGGTTCTTCCTCAACAGTCTTCATTAGTTGTTGCATACTTTCAGTCTTATTAATCAATTGGAGGAATTCCTGGATTACTTTCTTCTGTGCCACGTCAAATTCTCCGTTTCCGAGCTGCGCTCAGAGGTATTTAGTAAAATGTGCAAGGCTAAGTTCAACGATGTACTCAATATGCGCAGTATTACTAAACGAATGATCCGCCCCATCCACAATAAGTAGGTGTTTCGGTTCATTAGCATAACGATAGAGGTCATATGCATGCTCAACCGGTACAATGTCATCTTCGCTACCGTGTAGAATCAGGAGTGGGCAATTAATTCTGCCTATGCTCTTGCTAATATCATAACGATTAACATCATCATAAATCTGTTCTGGTAGTAGCGGAGACACTTCAGTTTCAGTACCATGGATTTCGCCATGTCCTATATTCATTGATATGTGAATCGGCGTCGCCAAAAGTACCATGGCCTTAACTCTAACATCTTCAGCTGCCAAAGCTACCATACCACCGAAGCTAGAACCGATGACTCCAATATTACCAATGTTAGTGTCAATTGAATAAACGTAATCAATGGCAGATCTATAGTCACTTATCCTATTAGTTAAAGTCGAATCAAGGAATTCCCCCTCGCTTGCCTCAATTCCCTCACCACATCCTCGATAGTTAAACCGTAGGGTACCAAATCCAGCTTTAGGAGCCTTTTCCGCTATCGCTTGCCACTTACTACCATCCTTGCTCCCCTCCAACCCATGTGACATGAGAATAAGTTTTTCTTTGGCAACCAGGTGGTATAGGTTAGCCACTATGAGTTGCCCTTGACTAAGGAAACGGACAGTTCGTTCCATCTAGCTTTCACTTGTCCCATGCTTCCTGAATGCACCCTTCTCTGGAGCCTTAAGGTAAAAACTCACCTTTGAGGCAAAAACAGATACCAATCTCTCTGCCTCTATATTACAGCTGGGACACAGATATGGCTCATCTGCTTGGCTGACTGGGCGCATGACCTCAAACTCAGCTCCACATTTCGAACATCCAAACTCGTATATAGGCACATCAACCTCCTTACGACATGACTCAACTATAATACTGAGTGATTTTTTAAAAGACAACCTATTGTATTGTATATTATTATTGCACTATGTCGACATATTAGAGTAGACACCTACTCCTGCTACTTTCTAGCGTTTGATCTTTACAGTGGAATAAACTACGCACTTAAACAGGCTTTCATCTACGTATCCTTTTTGAAGGATTATATGAATTAGACTTGCAGACAATACACATAAATAGTCGCACATGTTATGATTTGCTTGTTTTTAGCATACTTGGACATTTTGCGATACTGTATGTAGTATGGGATAGAATTCTTCTGTATAAAGCAGTTGGTTGTTACGCTGATATGAGATATAGAATGTCAACATACACCTACCATCAAATAGTATTCGCATACCTATAGCTGTTGAACCCACATTACAAAGACCATTATCTGAAGGCTATCCGAGCATTTCACATCTCACCATGACTGTGGTAGATTGTTTTTTCATTATCGTTTTAACACCAACTTGGTTATTTCAAAGGTGCGACTTACCTGCTTAACTTCAAGCATGACAGATCCTATATGGGACGTCACTTCATTCTACAGGAGATTTATATGGAGAAAGATAATGTACGTCAGGCTTTACTCTATGAGAATCTCTCAGCTTCTCGTGTTAAATGCCATGTTTGCCAATGGCATTGTACCATCTTACCAGACAAGTTAGGTATATGTTCAATGAGGCAGAATAAGGACGGTGTTCTCTACACACTCAACTATGGCCAGACATCTGCTGTTGCAGCCGATCCAATAGAAAAGAAGCCGTTATTCCACTTCTACCCTGGAAGTAAGGTTTTCTCTCTTGGGGGTTGGGGATGTAATTTCCACTGTCAGCACTGCCAGAATTGGAGGATCTCTTGTGTGTCTTCCAATATCTTAGAGCAAGATAGCAATACAATACTACCAGAGGCCGCAATCAAACTAGCATTAGAACGTCACTGTCATGGCATTGCATGGACTTATAACGAACCAAGCATGTGGTTTGAATATACTCTCGATTGCGCGAAATTGGCCAAGGAACAAGGGCTTTATACTGCGTATGTAACCAATGGCTACCTTAGCTCAGAAGCACTGGATGCTATTGGCCCATTCCTCGATGCATGGAGGGTGGATTTAAAGGGATTTTCAGACTCTTTCTATCGTCAGTTGGCTAAGATACCCCGATGGCATGGGATACTGGATGTGACCAAACGAGCTAAGGAGAAGTGGGACATGCACATCGAGGTAGTCACCAACATCATTCCTAATTTGAATGACGATGACGAACAACTAGAGCATATGGCAGACTGGATCTACCAGAACCTAGGGGAACTAACACCATGGCATATAACACTTTCGCACCCACAGTATAAGATGACCCATGTGCCAACAACACCTATAGAAACGTTGGAAAGAGCCCATGTCATAGGTAAGAAGTGCAACCTAAAATTCATATATCTGGGCAACGTTCCCGGTCATATCAATGAAAATACATTCTGCTATTCTTGTGGGAAAATGTTAATACAAAGACACACCTATGAAACCAATGTACTCGGACTCGATGGTTCAAGATGCCGATTTTGTGGAGTGGATATCAATATGAGGGTTTAAGATTCTCTTCTACGATCATTGGCAAATGGGGCATTTGTCAATACATACAAGGTGGTACTTGTATAGCAATGTTTCCTGCTATCGAGACATCGTATTAATCCCTTATTGCAACCAATAGTCAGGGTCTAATTGTAGTTGGCTATTAGTGTTCCAGAAAAGGTTTCAGATCACATCCTCCCATCAGGAATTACATATCAATTATATATATAATATCCTTGCTACGGAGATAAACGTGAGAACACGTGTATTACAGAACATGGTTTTTGGAGCTATTAATTCTAGAACATGATTGCATTTGGGAAGGGGAATCTGCACATGCAAGAAAAAGAAAAGAAACACCATCCCTTGGTCGAATTGGCTAAGGAAACGGTGGAATACTATGTTCAAGAGGGCAAGGTATTTCAACCAAGCGTGACCCACCCAGAGATGGCTGAGAAGGCCGGGGTTTTCGTCTCACTGAAGAAACAAGGTGAACTGCGTGGTTGTATCGGGACCTTCAATCCTACAAAAGATTCCATCGCAGAAGAGATTGTTGCCAATGCCGTGAATTCCGCTACTAGGGATCCGAGATTCCCCCCAGTCCAGCTAGCCGAGCTTCCAGACCTCGAATATAGTGTAGATGTGTTGTCCCAACCTGAGTTTATAGAGAACTCTGATGACCTCGATCCTAAGAAATACGGAGTAATCGTAGAGAGCGGATGGCGTAGAGGACTGCTCCTCCCAGACCTAGAAGGTGTGGATACGGCACAACTACAAATTGATATCTGTCGACGTAAAGCAGGGATACTGCCAGACGAGCCTATTGCATTGTATAGGTTCGAAGTAAAACGATACACCTGAGTATCAAAAAGCTATCTAGGACATTTATACGCTTGAATCCATTCATCTGTTGACCTTATGAAGACATCCCCAAATTCCCGGGATGTCTCAATACACGAACCTTCAAAATACTCATTCCAACTAAATACCAGGATAATATCAGCATCCTGGTCAATTGCATCTCTCCAAAGTCTATCGTATGTATATACCCCATTAATCTCGGCAGGGATTTCCTTTCCTATCGGATTTATTATACGATCATCATAATATGGGACGACCGTAACCACAGAGATGATATGGTTATCTCCAGAAAGCTGCCTTGTCCTTCGATTCCAATCTTCAATTGCCAGCAATGGTTCCATTGCAGAAGGCCAAGCTGTAGATGGTAACAAAAACCCCGCATCGAAACCATTAGGCACATTGGTATCCTCGCTATCTACTGCATCTATGATCCAACAAACATCACCATGCTCTTCTTCCACTTCAGATTGAATATCCCTCCAGAACTCAGAATCTATACCAATCTCTTCATCAATAGGAAAATATGGGCTGTTGTGTATGAAAACCACTGGCTTTTCTTCAAATCTTAGATAGGCAGGGGAATCACTTCGACTTAGTGCCACCTGTATCCTAGTTATCATTCTTTGCTTTATTTGCTCATCGTAGTCACTTATAGGTTCCAATGCAGGTCGATCGATATACAAGTCATAGAGCTCTATCAAAGGTGCAAAGAACATCTCCTCATCCTCACAGATGCGAGAAAGGAGAAAATACCTTTCGCTATAGATATTGTGCACAGGTGCGATGGTGAAATCGATGCCAATCCCCTTCATTGCTTGAATATCATCTTTCATATACGCCTGATTGATATTATAATACCCCTCCTCAGGAACTAATCCTGTATAGTCCCAGTTGTCATACTGCCTATCTGGATTTCTGGAGGAATTATGCCACCAGGAATAATAGAAGCACCCTACGGCTTTCTCGCCAAGAGGAACAGGCGAAATCGATGATTTCTCTGGCGTGCATTTATACGTTATCAGGGCTCCACATATTGGTAGGATTATGAATGATCCAACCAACAAGATGGACAGTACTCGTACTAATACGTCCTCGTTTCTCACTTTGATGCGTAACCCTCTACAGCATGCAACAAGATGATGGGCCAACTCTGGTATTATATGGCTAAGTACTCTATAACAAATTACCCCGGCCATAATGCAGACCGGTGCAATAAGTATTCCAAAGATTACCTGGCAAGCGGTATAGTAAATGTCTGGAGAGAATGGGGCACTAGCCGCAGCCTGTAAGTCTAGTTGTTCACCAGTCTTGCCCCATAACCTCATGGCGATGTCAGGAGGAATGAATAGCAGGAAGTGCCGACCTTCAAAGACCTGAGATAGTGTCAGGGGGATTACAAGAAACCCACAATAGCGAGAAATATCACTGGTTCTTAGCACGTCATATTTGTCATAAGAAAACATGAGGAGTGTACCGAGTACAATCGGTGTAACGAAGTACTGAGGATTGACTACCTTATTAAACAAGGTGAAAAAGATCATCACTACAAGCAACGATGCTAGAAATTCACGCTCCTGTTTCTCTCGTCGAAGGTAGAGATAGCCTAGTAATAACAATATGCTAGAACCTAGCAATACGACAGAGATCGTCGATATCACTGTTAGAGGCAAGTGAAAGAATCCGAAATCACGAAGTCCTCCTACCAAACCACCTAGATAAAGAAGAGCAAGTGGAGCTGTTCCACCTGGTGGTCTAGCAGCATGTATTCCCGTAACTTGCTGGATGAATCCATCAGGAGAAGAAGCAAAGAAGGGAATTGATATGATACAGAAAACCAACGCACTGATAGTGGCAAAAGAAAGCGCCTTCACTATTCTGCCCGTCTTGTTCCAGATATAAATCAGGAATACTGGTAGGAAGATAAGAGCAATAGGTTTGACAAGTACACTAAGCCCCAAGTAGCCACCAGCTCTTAGCAATCTATGTTGACGAAGTCGAATGATGCTGAGTAGTAGAAAGTTCACCATCCAAACATCAAACATCCCCCACACAGCAGCAATGAA
The DNA here is from genome assembly GCA_034189315.1 of Chloroflexota bacterium. Classification (GTDB taxonomy): domain Bacteria; phylum Chloroflexota; class Dehalococcoidia; order UBA2247; family JAXHVC01; genus JAXHVC01. The sequence goes on from JAXHVC010000269.1 coordinate 9,513, forward strand.
GATGAGGAACGGATTGTACAGAATCACCTTCTCTGCTTTGGAAGCCAACTCCGCTCGATCCGAAGATTCCACCAGTCTATACACCAAGAAGGCACATAGTAGATTACCTATTATGAATGAGAGTTTAAGAAACACTCTCTCTAGTATCAGATTGTTTCCAAAAAGAAAGAAATAGGGGGCAAATGTCGTAGCAAATATAAGCACCGGAAGTGGTGGATAGGCATACCATGCTTCCATGCCGAATACCGAGGTCGAAGGCAACTCCTCCATGGCCACCTGATAGGGAGTCGTACCTTGGAGGAACTGTTGCGTTGATTCAAGAAAGACAAATCCATCCCAGGGATGGATGAAGAAACCTGCCAGAACTACTTGAATCATAAAAGAGAGTACATAGTGCAGGTGTCGATGTCTAAACGCTATGTTTTTCAGCTCCATACGAGGATCTTTAGTCCAGAGGAGGTCTTCTAATCAAGGGATTGTTCGTTAGCAATACAGGGATGTTGCGATTGACGTGGAGAATTTGAGCAAGCATCTCCACGATCATTATGGGTAGGATTAGTTCTGGATTTCCTCCAAGTCCAGAGATTATTTATTCCAAAGTTCCAGACAAATCCGCCAAGAATACCAACTCCCATTGAGACAAGGTAATGTACCGCAAGGCCATCTGTCAACAACCAGAAGACTAGGTAAGTGATACCAGCACCAGCCAGACTTACCAGATGAAATTTTCCTAAGCGTGCAATAATATGGCCACGCCTTCTATCACGGAAGGTCCATAGATCATTAAGCATGAAATTCGAAAGCATAGAAACCTCTATACTAACAATGCCAGAAATCTCCTTCGATACCAACAAGACATCCACCAGTATTCCCAAGGTTAAAAGGTTGACAATCGTACCACTTGCACCTACAAGCGCAAATTTAGGAAATCTCCTGTTCTCCTTTTCATGTGTGCTTAATATAACTATGTGTTTCAAATAATTGAGTTGCTCACCAAGGTTGAGCTTGCTTTCTCCAAATTGTCTTTCACTAAAGGTGTAGGCAACTTCAGCCACATGTCTGGCGTTTCCCTTAACAAGCACCTCGAGTAAGATCTTGTATCCCAGTGGGTTTAATTCAGCACCCTCAATAACTTCCTTCCTCAATAGGAAAAAGCCAGACATGGGATCCTTCACTCTCCTGATTGAAGGTAAGAATAACTGGCCTACAAGTGTAGCCCCTTTGGATATAGCCCGGCGAATTATACCCCACTCTCCTACCCCACCACCTGGAATATATCGGCTACCTATGGCAACGTCGGCACCATCCTCTATTATAGCCCTCAAGAGATCCGCCAATTTCTCAGGAGGATGCTGCAAATCCGCATCTATCACTCCAAGTATATCCCCCCTCGCCTGTGCAAATCCCGCTACAACAGCAGTCGCCAGTCCCTTCTCCCCCTTGCGACAGATCGTTCTTATGGGATATTTAGATGACAAGCTTTCTGCCATCTCTGCTGTGCCATCTGGGCTATCATCATCGACAACTATTATCTCATAGGATAGCCCATGCAACGCCTTTTCTACCCTCTGTGCCAAAGGCAAGATATTATTTCTTTCATTATATGTTGGGACAATAAGTGAAAGTTGTATCGACATCATTATCTATTATTCCATCCTCATATCCGACAAGTTGGCCATTCTCTGATAATAACGCCCACGGATTTAGGTGTCAATTTAATCAAGGAGAAATATAGTTCCCCAGATTCACGATTGACGCTATTATCAACATTTCCTTGATTCCCCTTAGACTCGCATATCTCATTTATAGGGGTGTTGAGTACTTGTTATAATTAAGGTAAAGTTTAGAGAATTAAGGTAGAATATTATACCAAGACGTCGGATGATGCTAATCCGATTAAAAAGCTGAAGAGCTATCTAATATGGATCTTATTTGAGAATGTGGTTGTAGTAAAACTACATTCAACCGGGAAGGGAGCACAAACGTGGGTGTGTTCAAGCAACGAATAGATGAATCTGATATTGAATCAATGGAAGCCAAGGGCGACCTCCAAGGCTTAACGCGAGCAATCAGAAACGAAGGTAGTGTGGCAATTCGAGAGGCCGCATCAGGTGCCGTGATGAGAATTGGCGATGCAGCACAGGTGCCAGTTCTGATTCAAGCCTTGACTGATGAGTCTAACGTTGTTCGGAGCAATGCCGTACAGGCTCTTGGAAGGATCGGAGATACCAGGGCTGTAGCACCACTAACCAAGGCACTGAAAGACAAGGTATGGTTGATTCGTCGAGATGCCGCCCAGGCTCTAGGCAAATTTGGGAAAGCTGCATCGGAATCCTTAGTTGAAGCTCTGAAGGACGAAGATGCGTGCGTGAGAGAGCAGGCCGCTGATGCCTTACGCAAATCTGGTGATACAACAGTTGTTCTTGCACTCACTCAAGCACTTAAGGAAGAGAGTCATGGCATCCATTACGATGCTCTAGAAGCAATTGTTAAGTTAGGGTATCCAAGAACGGTGGAATTACTAGTACGAAATCTGACGGACCAAGAGACCGATGTTTGTCACAGAGCAGCAGAGGCACTTGATCAGTTAGCTTGGATCCCTAGCAGCGAGTCTGAGCGAATTCACTACTTTATTGCCAAAGGCCAATGGGAAGAATTGGCCAAGATGGGCGACGAAGGGGTTCACCATCTCGTAGAGTCACTGAAACATGAGGATGGGGCTATTCCCTGGGGGCCAATATGGGCACTTCAACGCACAGGAGATGGCAGAGTCACGGATGTACTCATCGCTGCATTGCAGGACAAAGATGCATGGATCCGTCGAGATGCAGCACAAGCATTGGGGGAGCTAAGAGATGCTAGAGCAGTTGAACCACTAGTGACAGCAATGAGAGATGATAATGCCTGGGTTCGACGTGATGCTGCTGAAGCCCTGGGCAGGATAGGAGAGACCGCTGTTAGTGATCTCCTACGATCCTACGAAGAACAAAAGCATGAAGTAAATTGGGATGAACTAGAATCTCACAGAAAAAATAGTCAGGCTAAGACTCTAGAATTGCTGAGTGAAGCGTTGAAGGACGTAAGCTCTGATGTTCGTCAAAAGGCGGCAGATTCTCTTGAGAAGTTGGGTTGGCAGCCACAAGACGAAACAAATAGCGCTTACTACCTTATGGCAAGAGGACAGTGGGACGAACTAATAATGTACGGTGAGCTCGGATTAACCCTCCTTATCCGAGCCGCTGTGGATCCAAATGAACCAGGTCGCTGGGGAGCTGCGGCAGCCTTGGGCAAGACCAGGGATATCAAGGCTGTACAACCTCTGGTCCATGCGTTGCATGACCCAGACAGGTGGGTTCGCAGACATGCAGTTCAAGCCATTGGTAAAGTGGGAGACCCTGGAGCAATTCCCTACATCATAGAGATGTTGAAAGATGCCGATCCCATGGTCCGTAGAAATGCCATAGTAGCATTAGGTGAATCGGGAGATACAGCTATTGAGCCACTACTTGAAATACTTAATAATCAAGAGCTCTCTGTACGTTGGGATGCAATTGAGGCCTTGAGAAAATTGGATCACCCACGTACTATTGTTCTTCTCAATGAGGCTCTGAAAAATCCCGATATGGAGATTCGTGAGAAAGCTGCGGAAGCACTTGACTATCTGGGATGGGAGCCAGCAGATGGTAGCGAACTAGCTTACTATCTCATGGTAAGAGGACAATGGGACGAAATAGTCGCCGTTGGAACGGTAGCCATCGATCCACTAATTGAGACATTATTATCAGATCATCCCTTGCGCTGGGGCGCTGCATGGGCTCTGGGGAAGATCGGCGAATCAAGAGCAGTGCCCGCATTGATCCAGGCACTGGCTGATAGAAATGCAAGGGTTCGAAGGAATACAGCTAAAGCACTGGGCAGTATTGGAGATGATGCTGCCGTAGAGCCACTTGTCAAAAGCTTAGGTGACGAAGATAGTCGCGTAAGAAAAGATGCCGCCGATGCACTAGGTGAGATAGGACAGTCTGCTGTACAGCCACTTGTCCATACCCTTAACACTGCCAGTGATCAGAAAGTCCGATGGCATGCACTGGAGGCACTAAGGAACATCTCTGATGTAGGTGTGATCGACGTACTGATACAGGCTCTAAGAGACGAGAATCTCGTTGCACGTGAAAGGGCCGCCGAAGCCCTCGAGCGATTAGGATGGGAACCTATTGAGCAAGCTGATAAGGCGCCATTCTTGATCGTAAGGGGCCAGTGGGAAGATTTGGCCAATATGGGAGAGGAGGCATTAGATCCTACCATACAATCTCTAGCGGATAGAGATCCCTCCATACGTTGGGGAGCAGCATGGACATTGGGAGAGATCGGGGATTCAAGAGCAATACCATTTCTGATAGCAGCCTTAGACAACAAGGATAATTATGTACGAAGACATGTCATCGAATCATTGGGAAGGATTGGCGGGGCAGAAGCGGCTCCACCTCTTATTAATGCCTTAGAGGATGATGACGTTTGGGTTCGTAGGGATGCCGTAAACGCTTTGGCAAATGTAGGACGACCTGCGGTGGAACCCCTTATTGAGAATTTAATGAAAGCTGAACACGGTGTACGTTGGTACGAACTTGAAGCTATTCGAAAACTGCAGGACCGAGGAGCAGTGGATTGTCTATGTACGGTACTTAACGGGCAGAACAAGGAAGCTCAAAACAAAGCAGCCCAAATCCTCGATCTTTTAGGTTGGGAGCCAAGCAGTGATACTGAGAAAGCCCTATATCTCATAGTCAAGAGACAATGGGAAAGCATGCTATCCCTAGGAAAAAGCAGTGTACAACCCTTGATAGCAGCCATGAAGGATGAATCTTGGTTGGTACGCTCAGGCGCGGCTTGGACTCTGGGACGTCTTGGAGATGTAGAGGCAATACAAGCTCTTGCGGAAGCCACAGAGGATCAAGACAACTGGGTTCGAAGGAACGCAGTAATAGCTCTTGGCGATATAGGAGCTGCTCGAGTTGCAGAACCACTAGTTAAATCACTCAAGGATGAGGACAATTGGGTGCAAAGGTACTCAGTGGAATCTCTAGCTAAGGTTGGGCAACCTGCGGTGGAACCTCTAGTAAATATGCTCAAGTCCGAAGACCGTGATATTCGCTGGAATGTTATTGACGCTCTTAGCAGAATCAAAGATCCTAGTGTAGTAGAGCTTCTCACCCTTTCCCTAAGGGATGGAAATAGTGATATCAGAGAAAGAGCAGTCGAGGCCCTGGACAAACTAGGATGGAAGCCAGAAGATGATATGGCACAAGCTCGCTATTTCATAGTCAAGAAGCAATGGAAAAAGTTGGCCAAGTTAGGTAACAAAGCCGTTGCACCTCTTATCGATGCGCTCAGAGACAAAAGCCAACCTGTACGATGGGGGGCAGCATGGGCCTTAGGCGAAATAAAAGATGTGAGAGCCGTGGAGCCATTGGTCGAATCTTTGAAGGATGAGGACAGTTGGGTCCAGATGGATGCGGTGCAAGCGCTTGCGAAAATAGGGAAGCCAGCGGTAGATCTCCTAGTCATAGCATTACAAGATGAGTCATGGGTTGCACGAAGCAAGGCTGCCGAAGCTCTAGGGAAAATTGGAGACAAGCGTGCTGTCGAACCGCTAATCGAAGCTCTTAGGGATGAATATGGTGATGTCCGTGAGAAAGCTGCTGAAGCACTAGAGAAAACTGGCAGGGGGAAAGCCGACTAGAGTATCTCAAACTAGTAAAAATTCATCCTAGAGAGCTAGTATCTTAGTCTATGTCCCATTATTGCTCGATCTATCTAGGAACTCTCTCTCAATGATGTCAGCAGCCATGGAAAAGTCAGTTAATGTCAGTTGAGGTGTAGTCGTTAATAATGGCTCATCAGTAATAATGGCTATAAGTTCATCAGAGGAGCATATTAGCTCCCCCATATCGCGACGGTGCACCTCGATTTTAGGAGCATTCTCCTCTTTGTAACCCTCCGTTATAACAATATCTATATCTTGACCTATTGTATTTAATACATCATGCAGTGAAGAATCCGACTTAAAAGGCTTTATCATTACCATCTTCTGAGGAGATGTCACACAACAAATATCGGCTCCAACGTTAGTTAAACGCCAACTATCAGTGCCCTCGGAATCCATCTCAAATCCATGCTTAGCATGTTTAATCACAGCCAGTCGATATCCTCGAGACTTCAACACCGGAATCAAACCTTCCAAGAAACTGGTTTTGCCAACCTTGGATCTGCCAACAATAGATATGATAGGTATCACTAAGTCTAATCCCCCCTACAACCACAGCCCAAAGATAGTCTTCTCACTGCAAATCACCCAGTTCCTGGGCTATCTCTGAGTAACTAGCTATGGCCGCCTTCGCCAACCTCAAGTCGTTCTGTGTATTCACATTCAAGAAACTAAGGTGATCGGGATCAAAGTAGTCTATTTCGTCTTCTTTTATCCATCTCACATCAACCGAGCCGAAAAAGGAGACTATTCTGGACTTCCCTCTACTGAAGGCGGCTTCTATTGGATCCAGACAGTTTTTCGAATAAATTGCATGAAGAGGCTCAGCATGCCCCCCTATTTGGGGAACCGTAACATCATAATCGTGGCAGATACCCATCATATACTCCAGCAAATAGGCATTCAACAACGGCATATCTGCTCCTACCACCAGATTGTGGTTAGTTTCCGAGCATTTTATTCCTGTGTATATTCCACCCAAAGCACCTTTGTTATGATACACGTCTACCGCTTCTAGCACATTCACACCCGGTTTTAACTTAGGTGCAGTCTGTCCAGGAGCAAGTGATAGGATCAACTGTTCAGATATTGAAGACACCACTCGCAATACTCTTTCCAGAAGCGTCTCCCCTCCAATTACTTCAGCGATTTTCTCACCCCCGAAGCGACGTCCTTTCCCACCAGCGAGAATTATGGTGCTGATCTTCAATGTCTCCCCTTATACTGGATAACTCTCATATAGCTAAACTCATTCTAGCACCAATCACATATTTAATGAAGCGATTGCCCACCTCATGCTATGGTGTTAAAATTCCAGAATCATGCTTCAGGATATGATCAGTGTCGAACAGGCCTTGGATAAGATCCTATCTAATTTCCATACTCTTCCATCAGAGAAGCGCCCTATCCTCGAATGTCTTGGCCAGGTCCTATCATCCGATGTATCTGCAGGGCTGGATGTACCACCGCACGACAACTCAGCAATGGATGGATATGCTGTATTATCAGAAGACATTTCTACTGCCAGTGTCACCAGGCCTGTCAGTCTCACCGTGATTGGCGAGATTGCAGCAGGTTATGTACCTGTACAGGAAATCAGAACCGGTACTGCCATCCGTATTATGACAGGTGCGCCGATGCCACCAAATGCCAACGCGGTTGTTCCTTTTGAATATACCGATGAATCATCTCGAAAAGCATCAAATGAGGACCTATCCCGTATAGGCATATTACACGCCGTCAAGAGAGATGCCAATGTCAGGCACACAGGTGAGGACATCGCAAAAGGGGCATTGGTTCTCGAGAAAGGAACTGTGTTAAGTCCATCACATATAGGGCTATTAGCATCCTTGGGACAATCATTTGCATCTGTTGTCCGTCGTCCTGTTGTTTCGGTATTAACCACAGGTGATGAGCTTATCGACATTGGACAACCATTGCCAAATGGTAAGATCTATAACAGCAATGCGTACAGTATTGCAGCACAAGTAATTCAATATGGTGGTATTCCGTCTATCTTGAACATAAGTCGTGATACATTTGATTCCCTTAATAAGAGTATCGATAAAGGCATCGAGTCTTCAGACCTTCTAATAACTTCTGGTGGAGTATCGGTCGGAGACTATGATGTTGTCAAGGACGTATTAGCTGAGCGTGGCACAGTTCTTTTTTGGACAGTGAAGATGAAGCCAGGCAAACCACTAGCCTTCGGTGTACTGAAACAGACACCTGGTAACCGATTAATCCCCCATATTGGTTTACCTGGTAATCCAGTCAGTTCTATGATTACTTTTGAGCAATTCGTTCGTCCCTCTATACTTAAGATGTTAGGAAAACAAGACCTCGCAAAACCATGTGTTGAAGCTACTATTCAAAACAATATCAAGAACTCAGACGGTCGGCGTATTTACGCTAGAGTCTTTGTTACTAAACATGCTAATCAATACCATGCAAGCCTTACTGGTCCTCAGGGATCTGGTATTCTCACATCAATGGCAATGGCCAACGGACTAGCTATTATACCTGAGGATACTAAGGAAGTTTGGCAAGGTGACAGAATTCAAGTACAGATGCTCGATTGGGGCTAGTACTACAATTAACATACTTCTATTACTTCCTTTGGTTATTCAAATTATTGCCCTCATATGCTTACCCTTTTATTTTATCTTTCTATTAAGTAAGGTTTTTAGAATACTAATCCTATTGTCAAGCATCACGTTTGTGAGGAAGTTATTATGAATCAACAAGCTGACAATTATGTAGCAATCTATTCAGACGGGGCATGTTCGGGGAATCCTGGCGTAGGCGGTTTCGGTGTAGTATTACTGCACAACCGCAAGAGACTTGAATTATCCAAAGGATTTCGCAAGACAACTAATAATCGTATGGAATTGATGGCTGTGATTCAAGGATTGTCTTGTCTAAAGAAAAGATGTCATGTGACAGTTTATACTGACTCCCAATATATCGTAAATTCTATAACTATGGGATGGGCAAAGAAGTGGCAAGCTAATGGGTGGAAGCGTAATTCTAAGGAAAGGGCCCTCAATTCTGATTTATGGCAAGAGCTACTATCCTTATGTGAAGAGCATGACGTCGAGTTCAAGTGGATCAAAGGACATCATGGTAATAAAGAGAATGAGGTCTGCGATAGATTAGCGACACAGGCTGCATCTGGAACAGACCTAGATATTGATTCTGTGTACGAGGCCAGTAATCAATAATAATCTCTCAATATCTCCATACAATGGTGTAGTAGAGAGACCACGTATTTAAACGTGATCCCTCTATCTTCATTATACTTTTTCGCTTTTGGCAGGTTACGCGCAAATATCACTGGCCATATCTACTGCAGCACATGACATTCCATCAGCCTCAGCATCACATGTCTCAATTGCAACATAGCAAGGAACTCCCCAAACTGGAACAAGTAGTTTTCCAATTCCTATATCCAGGTTATAAGACATGTCAATACTAACAGATACCGATGCGGAGGCAATCGTAGTCTCACAAGGACTTTCTTCAACGCACTCATTTGATTGTCTTTGCTCTGCTATGACATCAACACACGTAGAGCAATTCATTTCGGTTTCTTCGTCCACTTCCACACAATTCGTATTTGTATCTACTGGAACATTACAATCATATGGTTCTACTATGTCAGATGATTCGTATTTATCATTACTTAGAGAGCTACTACACATCAAGCTACCCAGCATATTACCAACCGGTCTCTGCTTCATGTTAATGGACATACAATTCATCCAACCACTGAACATTCCCCGTAGTATATTACTTCGGGACCATATACGGTCTATAACACTTTCTATGCTATCATTTTTCTGCCCACTATAAGAAACATAGGTATCTTCGAATTCCCAACACTCCTCTTCAACCTCTTGCGGACAAACTGAATCGTATTCTGGACACTGCATACATTCCAAACATTGTTCATCGGCTTGGCCTTCATCATGACCATTAGTGATAGGAACCTCTACATCTGTTTCACTGTCTTGTACACACTCTAGGCATTCCTCATCGGCCTGGCCTTCATCGTCACCATTAGCGACAGAAACCTCTACATCTATTTCACTACCCTGCACACACTCTAGGCATTCGTCTTCGGCTTGGCCTTCATCCACACAGTTAATAGTAGTAATCTCATCAGTTATATTATCGTCTAACACAACCCCATTGTCGCGGGTATTAGTATCATCATCCACCGTATTATCTACCGCATCTATCTCCTCTATATTTTCAACGGCTATGTCTTCTAATACCTCTAACCCAGTATCTAATTCATCTACTACATCTTGTTGATTAGCCGCAATATCTTTGCCTTCCTCTACCTCAAATACCTGATCAGACCCTCTATCCTCATCACTTTCTATCTGTACATCAGCAGGATCGTCAACAGTTTCTAATGAGTCATCCGAAATAATGCAACTTTCGCAGTCAACATCAGTGTCTGTATCATCAGCATTCACTTGTAACACAAACATCATAGAAAATGCCATTATGAGTATGAGCGAAAGCAATAACCTGTGACTTCTCAATTCTCTGTTTCCCCCTTTCAGATATCAATCCATCGTTTCAGCGTTTGCTGTCAAGCTCATATCCACCCTCTATCAATCAACAAACACTCATCCTTTCTAGGAAAGCATACTAGTTCTTTTAGCGATTTGTTGGACTAGTGAGGCTAGCTTTCAAGTACATCGCCACACTCTGTGACTTCTGAGCTTGTTTATTTATTGTTCGATATTATTTGTGTTTATTCATTATTGCATTACCCGTATATTTTACATATTACCACCTTAGGTTTGCGATTTCTTATTGGCCACTATAATAGTCTTAATATTCATAATACTGATCTATGTTTGATTTAGTTTCGTCTTTTTGCTCTGATGAATAACCATATGTAATATTCTC
>JAXHVC010000027.1:0-5880 GCA_034189315.1 Chloroflexota bacterium
CAAGCGGCTTGAGACCTATTCATTCCAAGGTCTCGCCCTAGAAACTTTTCCGTGCCCGTTTGCCGGCCCTATCAAATCAGCGTGATCAGCTTTTCATCCCGTCACAGTTATTTTGTGGCTCGGTACCGGGGCAGAACACGTTACTTGTTCTCCTTCGGTTATCTCTTGTATACTTCGGGCTAGGGTGGGCATCCAATCAATTCACAAGGACTCGGGTTTATTCACTCTATGGAGCTCTACGCATTCTCTGATGCACCATCTCCTTCGTTTTTGAGCTCCCTCTATCAGATTGTCCCCATGATGTTCCAGTTAGGCGTCAGGCTTGCTCACCCGGCCCTACTCGCTTAGGCTCGACCCAAGAATGTCTCCATGTTGAACGCTTCCCTTCGTTTCAGCATGTAGTACACACTTCGACCAAGCTTATGAGACAGGATCCCTAGTGCTTTCCCCTTCCCATGTTTTCTAACCAGTCTGTTATGTTGCTTCTGCCCCTCTTCATTTCCCCTCAGATATAGACATGCTGTCATGCTCCCGAGGAAATACATTTTTAACCTTATTCCAGCTCTATCAGATCAACGCTGTGAGGATCGCATTGGTTGCATGATTTGGGTGCCTAGCGTATTCTTTATAGCATAATGCAATAGTTGAGTTACATAGCTGCGCATATTACCCAACCATTCCGAGCACTGGTAGCCAGGTTAGATGTTATGACCAATCCGCACAGCGAAAGGGCAAGAAATCAAGAATCCCCCTTACACTGACTCTCACCCGTGGAGGGAGAGGTTAGGTGAGGGTGATCAAGGAAAACCCTAAGGCTTTCTTTCCCTACTATAGTAATAACAACATAGGGCCAGGTGAACGGTTACCATATTACTTCCTTTGACACTGCGCGCCACACAGAATTGTTTGAATCATCGTACATGAAAAGCAATTTATTAATCACCATTCCACAACATACTCATGACATATCATGGATTCATGAATCATGCCCTAGATACCTATAGCACGATATGTCCAAATATGTTTTAAGGAGAATCCGAAATGAATGCCAACACCAAGAAGATGATATCCCAGACACTGCGCATGCCAGTATCCGATCGGGCAATCATCGCAGAGCGTCTTATTGCTAGCCTGGATACACCAACTGAACATGCTGCCGAGATACAATGGCAAGAAGAAATACAAAGAAGGTTATCGGAAATCGATAATTCCATAGTCGATTTGATTTCTTGGGAAGAAGTCAAGAAACTACTTGGTAGATTCTAGATGCAGAGGGTTATATTTCATTCTGAAGCATACAAGGAATTTGAGCAAGCCCGGGCTTGGTATGAAGAACAAGCACAGGGTTTAGGAAACCATTTTCTTGCAGAGGTAGACCGTGCGGTTGAAATGATCCGGGAATCTCCAGATGCCTGGTTATCATACGGTACACATACCCACCGTTTCCTATTTCATAGCTTTCCATTTGCAATTGTATATTGGCATAATGAGACTGAGATTCGGGTAGTCGCTGTAATGCACCTCAAATGCAAGCCAGGGTATCTTAATAGATGTAGTCAAGGACAGGATCGGTAGAGTCATCTTGATATATATAAAACTCGAAAAGTGCAAAATCCAGGTTGAAATATCTATCGTATAGTAATCCCTGTCTGAAATTCATCAAGCTGGTTGTAGTTAATAGGAAGCAAATTTGGGATTGAACAGAAAAGATGGAAACAAAACAGCTTTTACGATAGGATTTCTATTAGCTTTTGCAGGAGCGATTCTGATGTTTTTTTGGCATATTGCCCATACCTGCCAGAATCACAATAGGGATTGTTGGTTTAGCTTTGATAGCCACATCTGGATTCAGATTATTTGAACAGTGACGTACTCGGCAACATCTTATTTTTATATAAATGCTTTTCCGGTCCAAAACTGAAGCCCATACCCTATCAGGATCATAGAACAACACAGTACCCCATTGATAGTCTCTTATTGGCATGGTCCACCTTTTGGCAATGCTCCTGTATCCTATCACAACCATTCATACAAGGAGTCCCACATACGTAATGCCGTAATCTGTAAATCACTGTTGTATCGCATTCCAAACCCACAAAAGATCACTAAGTTCGTCCATTACAGCGACAACAACCGGTCCTGTCCTGTGTTCTCAAGGACGCTTTGCCAGAGAGGCCCCAATATGTCTATCTTCTTGCGACCTTCTACAGCCTTCTCAATTGGTATATGTACGAAGTGTGCATTCCAGAAACCTACGATCATCGCTGTTCTTCCGGCCATGGCGGCATGAACAGCCTTCTCGGCCAGCTGAAAACAGAAACCAGAATCGTTGGCATTGGCTGGAGCACTACGAATAGTATATGACGGATCGATATATCGCACAGTGACCTCAATATCTGAACCCTTGAAGTGCTCGGTAATGGACCCCTTAAGAAATAGGCCAATATCACCTAATACCCTGTTTCCAGATGCATCTCTACCTTCAGTAGGAACCAGCTCCTGTCCCGCACCTTCTGCCACCACAATTACAGCATGGGATTTCTGACTCAGACGCTTCTCCAAGAATGATAGTATTCTTTCAAGACGAAATGGCACTTCGGGAACGAGAACCAGATTGACATCACTAGAGGCTAAGGTCGCATGAGCAGCAATGAAACCAGATTCCCGCCCCATTAGTTTGACTAGCCCAACACCGTTTAATACACCCTTGGCTTCCATATGAGCACAGGTTATGGGAACCTGGCTCATGGCAACAGCGGTCTCAAAACCAAACGAGCGCTCCGTATACATTATGTCATTATCGATAGTCTTAGGTATTCCAACAACCGAGACCTTTAAACCTCTCTTCGATATCTCATTTGCTATTGCTAGGGCGCCACGTTGTGTACCATCGCCACCAATAGTGAACAGCATGTCGATTTCCTTGTTTACGAGGAAGTCAACCATTTGAGCTACGTCCTGCGGACCCCTTGATGTACCAAGAATGGTACCTCCATCCTTGTGTATATCCTCCACTACTTCAGGCGTCAGTTGCATAGGTTGATGCCTGCAAGAAGGTATTAGTCCTTCATAGCCATAGCGAAGTCCGATGATGTTTCTTGCGCCATAACGATACCACAGCACCATGGTGATACCTCGAATAACATCGTTGAGTCCTGGGCAAAGCCCACCACAAGTCACAATGGCAGCCCGACTAGTTTTTGGTTTGCAAAAGATCTTACTACGAGGTCCTGCTGCCTCCATTACAATAAGCTCCTCATCACTTCCTCGACATCCGCGCAGGGTTGGATCCACCAGAATTCCATTGTCTTCGTCCTGAAAGTATTCACGCTCTACAGGAGAATCTAATCTGCACACGCCCAAAGACTGGATCTCAAAACCTTGTACCATACACACCCCCTTTGAGTGCCCACTATCACTTCAGTTTACTTCCCTGATGACTGAGTAACAAGTGAAACAAACAAGTCACACTTACTTGAAATGAGACAATAGCTCCCCCATCGATTTCATACGGGGCTATTCCTGACATCTCACCTGGAGTACGCGTCCACCAACGGCGTCCTTGACATAGGTATCATATAAGTAGTATTTCACCGATTATGGTCTGCCGTGTCCCTAATGCCTTCAAGAGATGAGGTTCTCCTCAGAGGAACAGGATTGAATTCAAGGCTATATGCTGGCCAATCCATAAACAGTAAAATAGCGTATGCCCGATCGGGCATACGCTATTTTGAAACTAGGTAATTAAGCACTTCGTGTTTACTGCTTCTGCAGTATCTGAGCCCCAGTGTGCCATATTATTTAATGACTTTCCAAAGCCCAATACCCTTGGGCCTCGCGTGGGAGGCTCTTCAGCCTCGATCACAATGCTTGGTAGGGGAGGTTGAAACCTCCCCGAGGGGCGAATAAATTCGCCCCCACCGCAACATGATACTAGGACTCAACACCAGGCAGCTCTAGCTTTTTAACAATCTCCAGACTTACCAGATCATTCATCTGAATCTTGGCGTCTGAGATGGTATAGATGACATCGCCAATGTAGAGCGACCGTTCTATCGAGTTAGACGAGGAGTAATACCCCTGGTTGTACTCCCCGGGATCATAGCCATCGTCAAAGTGAGTGATCTTGCCTTCGAGTTGGATTCCCACCTCAGGAGAAATGTGAAAGACATAGGCACCTTGCCAAACTGGGGTGCCCCAGGTCCAGGCCCAGTATGATTGTTGATCTATCTCTGCAACCAGGACCGGAAGGACAAGGAGATTTCTCTCTCTGTCAAACAACAGTGCCTTGTGATCCCGTAGGACAGGAGAGTCGGTTCCCCCATCGCCGATCTCAAATTTAGCTATCTCCTTGGGATTGCTTACGTTAGAGACGTCGAAGAGGGATATTTTCACACCCTGCTCAACACCTGCGGAGTTTGTTTCCTTACCTATTCCGATGATGTGATTCTCATCATAAGGGTGCAGGTAGTCCGAGAAACCTGATATTTCTAGCTCACCAAGGATCTCTGGAGCAGTAGGATTGCCTAAGTCTATAACGAAGAGAGGATCACACGGTCTAATATTCACTCTGAAGGTTACCAAGTAGCATCTATTGCCCATGAATCGTGCACTATGGAAACGTTCCCATTGAGGAGCGAAGTCCTCCAACTGGCCAGTGATCTCCAGATTATGGTCCAATACGTAAATGTTGTGCTCATCCCAAACTGTTGATGTCACCATTCTGAAGTATCCCTCATGCTCGTCCATGGAGAACTGATTGAACAACGTACCAGGCACCTACCCTGTGGCTTCGTACTTCATTTCGCCGTCATCGATGTGTATCCGATGCACGTTGGTTTTCCAGGAGTTGCTATCAGATTCATAGCCGGCGCACGTGAGATATATGTCCTCAGGGGAGACGTACATATTGGTGCTGCTCTCCAGCAGGAATATGCCATAACCCAGGGCCTGAGTATCCTCCAGCCCCTTGTTCACGTCCAGAGCCACGATGGTGGCGAACTGGTAGGAGGAGTCGCTCTTCTCCGCGTGCAATACCTCGGTAAGCGGGACCTCTAATAGAGTATCGCCGAAACGGATCTTAGGCAGAAGGATCTCCTCCTCCCATGAGCAAGGTGGTTCCTTCACTACAACGTATACGTAGTTGTCCACCATCCTGGAGTTCCAGTACATGCCATCTACCATCACATCGTGGTCCAGGATAGGCTCTTGCCTATCAGTAACATCATAAACCTTGACGCTGGTCTTGTAGGGGTGCAAGGGAATTGCCATCTCCACTTCAAGATTGTCCTCTTCGATAGTAGCTTCCCAAGTCTTGTCGCAAAAGACATTTTCGAAGACCACGAGCCTATCTTCACTGATATACAGGGATTGGAGGTCACCTTCGAGTTCCAGTTCACATAGCACCCTGGCCTCTTCGGCAGGATGGGCCTCCACAATGATTATCCTATTCTGCTTGGCTATGTATATGTATTTCCCATCCGTCTTGACAATATCGGCCTCATCGATGCCCTCAACCTGGACATTTGTCTGAGAAAAGTCGGTAACAGTTTCAAGGGATTCACCAAATACCTGGACTGAGCCAGTGTCAGCATCCAGATCCCATGATGAGCAGAAAGGTGGGTTAATGCCAATGCCTGGGGGGTAGTACCAATAAGGAGACCATCGATAGTACGGTAACCAGACTGAGTTGCCCGCCCCAATGAATTCCTTCAATTCATCATAAGACGTAAACCTATGCAAACCTGTAGATTCTATGGTTCCGGATGCTTCCAGCGACACTGCCGAAATGCCCAGCTGGTCAAGTGCCTCGGAATCATCCAGGGCTATAGAAGGGGGTCATCTGCAAATTGAATATCCCCCTGGGGCGGTATTTGCTGG
>JAXHVC010000270.1:0-11142 GCA_034189315.1 Chloroflexota bacterium
AATTCCTGGAAGGTATTCTCAGTTTAAAAGTCGACTGCTCGCGGCAGATATGTTGTTGTGTATGAACTTGATAATTACATAATGGTGATTAAATCCTGTAGCAGAGGAGCGAGTACACCATGAATTGGCAAGATATAAATAAAAAAAAGATAGTCTCGGCGGAGGAAGCCGTCAAGATTGTAAAGTCTAGAGATCGTGTGGTGATAACTGGTTCCACAGACCAACCCAAGGTATTACCCCAGGCGCTGTTTGCACGTAAAAGTGAGCTTCGGGATGTGGAGATTGTGTGGGGTCTTCCCCTTGGCGATCCAGGTTTCTTTCTGCCCGGATCAGAAGACTCCTTTAAAACAGTGATAGCGTCCTTCATTGGACCCATGCTTAGAGCGGTGGTGAATGAACGGAGAACCGAGTTCATTCCTAATTCCTTCGCTTCTCTTCCTAAGCCAACGGAACGCACTGGGGAAAAAGACTGCGATGTATATATGGTGACCCTTTCTCCCCCAAACAAGCAGGGATTCTGTTCTCTGGGTGGTGAGCTTTGGGGGAAGAAAGAGATGCTGTATGGTGCGAGAAAAATCATAGCCGAAGTCGATGAAAATCAGCTATGGTACTATGGTGATACTACTGTACATGTTTCAGAGATAGACTACTTCGTTGAGCATACTCCTCGCACCTTCACACTTGATGAGATCCCTTCGCTAATTGGTCATATTGAGCCAGAGTCACGACGCGAGCAGGTTGCAGAGTTTCTCAAAGAACTGCCATGGAGTCAACATGGCACATTCCTCTCGCTATTACCGTTCTTCTCTGCTATAGATGACCAAATGTTTGAGCACGCTCTGGAATCAATGGGCGTAGTGATCCCTGCTGTAGCTAGACCTATTGCTGAGTATGTATCTAGTTTGGTGGAAGATGGAGATACTTTTCAGATAGGGATGGGATCACCCAGCCAGTATATCCCCAGGCTTGGGGCGTTTGATAACAAGCATGATTTGGGATATCACGCAGAGATGACAGCTAGGGGAGTGGGGGACCTCATAAAGAATGGGGTGATAACAGGGAGGTTCAAGAACCTTCATCCGGGTAAGTCTGTCTTCTCCTCCCTGACTGGTTTGGGGCCCGATGAGATGGAGTGGTGCAGTGAAAATCCTAGGGTGGAGCTCTATGGTACCACCTATGTGACTAACATAAAGACCGTTTCTGCTAATGACAGAATGGTGTCTATTAACAATGCTATCAGTGTGGACTTAACCGGACAAATATGCTCAGAAACTGCTCTTGGGACTCGTATTATAAATGGTCCTGGTGGACAGCCCGAATCCCATATTGGGGCTTATTTCTCTAAAGGGGGTAAGGCTATCACTGTGTTGCCTTCCACTGCATTGGAAGGGGCAGTGTCTAATATCTGTGCTTTGTTTGATCCGGGGACTGTGGTCACCATACCTCGAACATTTGCCGATTTTGTTGTAACAGAATATGGAATAGCCAGGCTCGCGGGAAAGACGCTAAGGGAAAGGGCCACCGAGCTCATTGCCATCGCACATCCCGATTTTAGGGCGGAGCTTAGAAAGGAGGCTGAAAAGCTATACTGGCCGTAAGGTGATCTGGAAAAAGGTCCTAAAAGTTTATAGTGTTAAACAAAGGTACATAAGATCAAGGTAACAGGTGATGACAGAGTGATAGGAGAGAGGAAAGGAGGAATGGCCATGACCGAACCATTAAAGATCAGGTCACTCAGAGAGAACCAATTTGTACCGCCAACCGCTGGATACCTTATTGGGGGCGAGTGCTGTGGTTGTGGGACTCATTTCTATCCTACCAGGGTGGTCTGCCCTAAATGTAATAGCGAAGAGATGAAGCAGATCACCTTGAGTAGTCGAGGCACGGTTTATGCATATACGATCGTTCACCAGACCTATCCGATGACGATGTTGTCCAATGACGTTCCTTTCATATCGGCCCAGGTTATGCTACCTGAGAAGGCGTGGGTGCTTGCACAAATACGTGATTGTGATCTTGATAAGGTTAAGGTGGGAATGGAAGTAGAACTCTGTTTCTGGCCGGCCCTACAAGAAGGCGATACTCTGTTTATGGCTCCTGCTTTCAGGCCAGTAGTGGCCTGAATCTGTATAGGTCCTGGTTGAAAGGAGGTAATTACAATGCCTGACAAAGAAGTGGTTGTTTTAGGGGTAGGAGTTACCAAGTTCTCAAGAGATCCTGGTAATGTAGTCAATATGGCTCGTGAGGCGGGGCTTATGGCCCTAAAGGATGCCGGAGTCAAACCGATGGATATTGAAATGGGCTTTTGTGCCCACTGTAACCAGATGCTAGGTACGGGAATGATGGTTTTTAATGAACTGGGAATATACCAAATTCCGGTTACCAATGTGGAGTGTGCCTGTGCTAGTGCATCGAGAGGTGCACTTCTTGGCGCGAACATGATAGTCGCAGGGGCTGCTGACCTCATTTTGGTGGTTGGTGTAGAGAGGATGCCTAGGGGACTAGTGCCCATGGTTGGCGAACTCCCGGATCCTAAAGATATGCCTGTCGAGTTCGTGTTAGGATTAATGCCAATGCCTGGCGCATATGCATTGATGGCGCGAAGGCATATGGGCCTCTATGGTACAACAGCTGAGCATTGGGCCAAGTGTGCAGAGAAGTCCCATAGGAATAGTACTATGAATCCCAACGCTGTATATCAGCAAGCATTCACACTTGAGGAGGTAATGAATTCTCGAATGATTGCTGACCCTATTACTATGTATATGTGTTCGGCTAATGCCAATGGAGCAACAGCTGTGGTCCTGGCATCTACGGAAAAGGCTAAGCAATACACTACCAATCCTGTGAAATTGGTAGGATGGGCTGGTGCAATGCCCAAATTCGATCCGGATGATCCGGAGATGGAAGACTGTGACGTAAGATGGGCGGCGAAAAAAGCATATGACATGGCTGGTATGGGACCCAAGGATATGCAGGTATGCCAAGTTCACGATGCTTTTAGCCCAGGAGAAATATTGGTTGTCGAGAAACTCGGGCTGTGTCCGGAGGGTGAGGGTGGTCCCTTTGTATGGGAAGGCAATACGGAGATAACTGGCAAGATCCCGGTGAATACAGATGGAGGTCTGGTGAGCTGCGGTCATCCTATTGGTGCTACGGGTTGCCGTATGATAGCTGAAATAAGCTGGCAAATGAGGGGTATGGCAGGGCAGAGACAGATCCCCACTCCTCCAAAGGCGGGTATTCTGGATAATGCTGGTGCCGGTGGCGGCAACATTATGATAATGAAGATGTAGTTGAGATGCTATCTAACTTGAGCAGGACTGGTATGCATACTCGTCCTGCTCAAGCGGTCTACAGCGTTTCTTATTACCTAGCAACACGAAGCGGCCTATATATTGGAAATGATTGAGTACTTTGTTCCCCTAAGGGTTAATATTAAGAATTAATGTGAGCTATCAGCTATACATCGCAAAAGAGCCTTTTGTTTCATGTAATTAAAAAGAAAGTAACCGATAATTCGTGGGTAGACTGAAGCCCTCGCTCAGAGGCTGTGTCGCGATAATGAATACCAACCAGATTCAACATCTCATTGCGAACCGAAGGTGAAGCAATCTATTCGTAAAGAAGTGATCAACATGTTCTCCTTCCGGTACCGGAAGGACTACTCGCGATGACATTGTGACAAAGTCTGTTCAGTCTAGATGGGAGCCCTAGCTCCCATCTACCCAAGATAATATGAAGTGTAAATGATTATACAAGGGAATTATCACATGTAGGTAATTCAGTAGTGGGGAAGCTAAAGGACTAATTGTATATTGGAATTCTGTTCACCAGTCATGGCTTCACATCGTTTATTGTGGATAGATTCGCCTCAAGTGATTCCAGGGGTTTTTGTAGTTTATAGGAGTGTTTTGTGTGTTGCAGATGATAGCGTATAACCATAGGAACACAAATTCCGTGTGTTCCTATGGTCTATTATTAAAGAGCCCAAGGCTACTTTAGTGAGGCTAGCATAGTCTTAACCTTGTCAGGGATTTCTGCCGGGCTTTCTACCGTAAGAGCACCAGCTTCTGCCAATGCCCTCATCTTCTCTTGAGCGGTGCCAGCGCTGCCTGTGATAATGGCGCCCGCATGCCCCATTCTCCTCCCTGGGGGGGCCGATGCTCCAGCAACAAAGGTTACTATTGGTTTTGATAGTTTGTGCTTGATGTATTCTGCAGCTTCCTGCTCTGCGGTACCCCCAATTTCTCCTACCATGACGATTGCCTTAGTCTCGGGATCTTGCTCAAACAGTTCAAGAGCCTCTAAAAATGTTGTGCCTGGGACAGGATCTCCTCCTAATCCAATGCATGTCGATTGTCCTATGCCTGCTTCTGTGAGCAATGCAGCGATTTCATAGGTAAGTGTGCCACTGCGAGAACAGGTTCCCACCTCGCCTGGACGGTAGGCTTCAGCAGACATTATCCCCGCTTTGCATTTCCCTGGAGTTATTACGCCTGGGCAGTTGGGGCCAATCAGTCGAATGTTATTACTCTTAATATAATTACGTACAATCACCATGTCTGCTGGTGGTATCCCCTCAGTAATGCATATGATGGGAGATAGCTCAGAAGTGGCGGCTTCTAGGATGGCATCTGCTGCGAATGCGGCTGGTACAAAGATCATGCTGGCATTTGCACCTGTATTCTTGACTGCGTCTGACACTGTATTGAACACGGGTACCTTATCTTCCCACAATGTCCCTCCCTTTCCAGGGGTGACTCCTGCAACGATCTTGGTTCCGTATTCTATACAAGCACGGGTGTGAAAGGTTCCCTCTCCTCCGGTGATGCCCTGAACCAACAGTCTGGTGTTTTCATCAACGAGTACGCTCATGCCAATCCTCCCTTTGCTGCTGCAACAGCCTTATCTGCGGCCTCTGTAAAGGTCTTGGCTCTGATGAATTCTAATCCAGACTGGGCCAAAACCTCCTCTCCTGCGTCGACATTGGTGCCAGCCAATCGTACTATGGTTGGTGGCATCTTTGATCCTAGTTGCTTAGCTGCTGTGACCAACCCTGTGGCTATTACGTCAACCCTGGCCATACCTCCGAATATATTGACCATTATGGCTTTGACATTTGGATCGGACACTATGATCTCAATAGCTTTCACTACTCGATCAGGGTTATTCACTGTGCCGATATCCAGGAAATTGGCAGGTTGTCCACCAGATAGCTTAAGAATATCCATCACTCCCATGGCGAGTCCTGCTCCGTTAACAATGCACCCTATATTCCCATCTAATTTTACATAATTCTCTATCCCTCTACTCTTGGCCTCAACTTCCAGAGGATCTTCCTGTGACGTGTCTCTCATCTCCGCGATGGCTTTCTGTCGGAATGTAGCTGTATCATGAACATTCAGTTTGGCATCCAGGGCCAGTAATCTATCATCTGTGGTTACAACTAGAGGATTAATCTCAACCAGGGAACAATCCTTGTCCTGGAACAACCTGTAGATGTTTGGTATCATCGAAACAGCGGCTTTGAATGTGTTCCCAGTTAGATTGAGTCCAAAGGCTAGCTCACGTGCCTGATAGGCCCAGAACCCTCTTGTAGGATGAATCCATGTTTTCAATATCTTCTCTGGGGTGGATTGGGCGACTTCCTCGATCTCCATACCACCTGCTTCGCTTGCCATGATTACAGGCATTCCCTGACTCGTATCCAGGACAACTCCCAGATATAGCTCGCGAGATGTTTTTAGCGTTTGTTCAACCAAAACACATGGTATTGGTAGCCCTTGGGCTCCGGTCTGGTGTGTGACAAGCTTTGTCCCAATAAGCTGTTTGGCGATCTCACCCGCTTCACGGGGCGTGCTAGCCTTCTTGATACCTCCGGCTTTACCTCTACCTCCAGTATGTACTTGGGCTTTGACTATTACCTCTCCACCTATATCAGTGGCGATCTGTTCCGCTTCTGCCGCAGTGTTGGCTACAGCCCCTTTGGGTATTGCGATGCCGTAATCGGCAAGAAGCTTCTTTGCCTGATACTCATGAATCTTCATTATGCCTCCGTTCTTATGGGCAAAAATCAAATTGATATTAGTGTTCAGTGCTTGGCTGATGTCTGGGATGAGGTAGGTAGTCATCCATAGCACCTACTAGCATAACGGCGATACCTATCCCTTGATAATTCAAATACCGTCTATTGAGATATTGGGTAGTTGAATACAGAAGATGGCTAAGGCCAGTACAGTCTCCTAGCTTCCTCCTGTAATTCGCTGCGAAAGTTGGGGTGTGCGATGGCGATGAGTTCCTGGACTCTTTGTCTTATAGTCTTTCCTCTTAGTCGGGCTATGCCGAACTCTGTGACCACGTAGTCTGAACAATTACGTTGTATAGTAAATACCGTTCCCGGTTGGAAACGGGGCACGATACGTGATACAGTGCCTCCCTGTGCCGTAGAAGGCAATACAGTTATTGCTTTTCCTCCCTTAGAGAGAAGGGCTCCAAACACAAATGGTATCTGTCCTCCTGCAGTAGCCAAGAGACGTGGCCCCAGACTTTCCGCTGTGATCTGCCCCGAAAGGTCTATTGCCAGGGCTTGGTTGATGGCCACGAAATTGTCGTGTGCTGCAATCACCCGAATGTCCTCGAGATATTGGACATCTACCAAATTGAACATTGGATTGTTGTGTACCCAACTCATCTCCTCTTTGGTACTACCACCAATGGAAGTCACTACAACCTTACCGGGATTGATGGTCTTGTATTTTCCAGTGATAATCCCTTCTTTTACTAAGGTAATAATTCCTGGCGGTGTGGCTTCGGAATGAAATCCTAGGTTGTGTTTGTTATCTAGCATACCTAGTCCTACCAGTGGTTCATTGGTTCTGCCGACGCCAATCTGAATTGTATCGCCGTCATTGATTAGCTGCGATACATTAGCGGCAATTTCTCTCACATATATTTCCGGTTCCCTGAGACTTCTCCCTGCAAGGCTTCCTTGTCCGGGAGCTCCTCCTGAAGCAGCGTGCTCCACGCAGTAATCTATTTGTGAGATATGAATAAAATTATCGCCATATGTTCTGATCAGGTTCTTGTTGACTTCTCCTATAACCAACTTGCCATTCTCAACTCGCCTTTTCTTATCCCAAAGCGATGAGCCAAAGCTGCAGAAGCCATGTTCATTAGGTGGGGATATCTCCACAAATACCACGTCCGGTTTGCGGCTCTCACCCTCTGATGGATCTGGTATTAGAAAGGGGATTACAATATCGCACAAGTGTTTGTCTATTGCTTCCTGTCCTGTAGCCGTGGGACCAAGGACTGTTACGTTGAAAGAATCCTGCCAACCTTCGTCGTACCATCCAAAATCATAACCAGGCATGGGGACAAGTATTTCGACGTTGACGAGCTCCTCTTTTCTGGCAGCGAGTGCTAAACCGAGGGCATGCGCCTCTCTTCCCACGGGGCAGACTACATGATCGCCAGATTTGACAAATCCTACGGCAGTGTCAACGGGGATGAGTTTTCGGTGATATTCGTCTAGCCAGTTGTTCATAAGTAATGATGGGATTCTCTTTGGCGGAGGGAGTGGGATTCGAACCCACGACCCCTGAAAGGGGTAACGGTTTTCAAGACCGCCTCCTTAAACCGCTCGGACACCCCTCCACTTCTCTACTATAATAAAGTATGCTCCCATCAGTCAATCCAGGTCTGTATGCAAATGCTTTACCCGGATGTAAATCTAGAATAAAGACAGCTTTGCCATGATGAAATCATCTAACCTTGAAATCAACAAGAATGGATGAGCCTATACCCACGGGGGTACAGATATAGTTGTTGTGATATACAAGGCGCATATAAGTAAGTGTATTTTAGTTATAAGTACGGAAATTTGTTTTGGAGCTCTTGTGGGGATTTGTGGCATTGACTAGAGGAGGATGGATCTGTATCTTATGTAGGTTCTTTGAAAACGGGACTGGAGTCCATAACGCATACCTATAGAATTACCATATAATATGATACAAACAATAAAGTAATGACCCCGCGCAGTGGGGGGCTGCCGGGGCCACGGCATGGGCTGCGGGGACAGACCACGCACTCTTATTGTATAACAATTGGTGGGGTTCTGTAAATACTGGGGGGTTTGATTAGGTCTCGTAACCCGCAGCCCATTTGCGATTAATAGCAGAGTTTATTTATACGTGAAGACGTTTTTCTTTTCATTCTCAAACACCCTCTCTATATCAATATACCAAATATTGCTATGTGTCGGTTAGCCGACAATAATATGGGGCTTAGCTGAGTACATCACTATGGTCTACTTAATTGTGTAAATCCTCCTTACTTATAGGGATCACCCCAGTAGCCCGCTCTCCACATTGCTTATCCTCTACTATATTTATTGTCGGTATTTTGTCAGCTTGCACGTGACGTCTATGGCGTCGGTATGACATAGTATTTCCGTGGGATCTTGATACGAATTGGGTAGTATGAGGAGGGATACTAGAGCTTGTCGTCACATGGCAGTAACTACTCAATTTTCTCTCAAAGACCGAACTTTTTTGGATCAAGTCTATGAGTATCAATACGCGTTCAACCTGGCGATTAGCTATATTCCTGGTAATAATATGTCAAGTTAGCCATGATTGGTCACCTGGACAGGGCAATCCGGCCTACATATAATGGACCTGCAGTGGGTTGAGTAGACTATGATAACAGAGATTAGAAATGCATGAACTATGTTTAACTGAAGGCTTACTGAGAGTTGTTCTAGAGCATGCCGAGTCGGCGCAGGCCCGATGTGTTTCTCATATTAACCTAGTAATGGGAGAGATGTCTGGAATAGTATGTGATTCTGTTCAATTTTGTTTTGATCTGCTGAGTAAGGACACGATTGCGGATGGAGCTAAGCTTTCCTTTAGGTTTGAGCCGATGGAGGTAAGCTGCCGGATGTGTGGAACCATATTCCCGCTTAACCAATCGGGCTGGGATTGTCCTTCATGTCATGAATGGGATGCCCAGATTGTATCTGGACATGAATTTTACGTTGAAAGTATTGAGGTGGATTGAGTGGAGATAAAGGTTGTCAGAGACATCATGAGTGCAAATGATAAGATAGCTGCTAGGAATAGGGAGTACTTGGATTCCAACGCAGTTCTGGCATTGAACCTCATGTCATCACCCGGTGCAGGGAAGACTAGCCTTGTACTTCGTACCGTAGAAGGCCTGAGAGGAAAGATGCGAGTGGGGGTAATAGAAGGAGATATTGCTTCTCGGGTTGATGCCGATAGGATAGCCAAAGAAGGTGTGCCGGTGGTCCAGATAAATACTGGCGGTGCTTGTCATCTCGATGCAAACATGCTCAATACCACTCTGGCCGATTTCCCGTTGATGGATGTTGAACTCTTGATAATTGAAAATGTGGGCAATCTTGTATGTCCTGCAGAGTTTGCTCTGGGGGAGCATAAGAAGGCGATGATTCTAAGTTTGCCTGAGGGGGACGATAAACCATTAAAGTACCCCCTTATGTTTGCGACAACAGATGTGGTGGTGGTGAACAAGATGGATCTTGCGCCACTACTTGATTTTAGCATAGATTCCTTCGTTAAGAGAGTAAGAGGTCTAAACCCAAACGTTATCATATTCAAGATCTCATGCAAGACGGGGGAGGGGCTAGACGAATGGATATCATGGATGCTCAAGGTGCGACGTGTGTGACTGGAACCCCACAAGCGATCTATGTAAGTGTTCGTGGGGTTGTTCAGGGAGTGGGTTTCCGTCCCTTTGTCTATCGTATAGCCATAAACCATCACCTTCAGGGTTGGGTGTGCAACACATCTGGAGATGTCCGGATAGATGTTGAAGGTGCCCCACAAGAAATAAACTGGTTCTTGTGGGATTTGGAGAACCAGGCGCCACCGCAAGCTCGAATAGAGAGTATATCCACCACCCCTCATTCCCCTAAGGGCTATCAGAATTTCGAAATACACCATAGCCTTGCTGAAGATGGTGAGTACCAACTGATTTCTCCGGATATTGCCACATGCGAAGCCTGCAAGAAGGAACTTGTCGATCCACATGATAGGAGACATCGCTACCCCTTTACTAATTGTACAAATTGTGGCCCTCGTTTCACCATTATAGAGGACATACCCTATGACCGTCCTAAGACTACGATGAATCGTTTTCGGATGTGTCCTAAATGCCAAGAGGAATATGATGATCCTCTGGATAGGCGTTTTCATGCACAGCCAAATGCGTGTCCCCGATGTGGTCCAAGCCTTCAGCTTGTGGACTGTGAGGGGCATTCAGTGGAGGTTGATGATCCACTCAAGAAGGCGGCGGATCTGATTCTCGAGGGCAAGATCGTTGCGTTGAAGGGTTTGGGTGGTTTCCTTCTCGCATGTGATGCTACTAATGAAGAGACCGTTGATCGCCTACGTCACCGTAAGAAACGTCCTTCCAAGCCACTTGCTGTGATGATGGTTAACCTGGAGCAAGTCCATCAGCATTGTGATGTGTCTTTGGAGGAGGAGGCGTTGCTAATCTCTTCGCGAGCACCTATCGTGCTATTGAAATGGAAGCATGATCCAGACATCGCGAGCTCGGTAGCGCCTAATTTGGACTATTTGGGAGTGATGTTACCTTATACTCCTATGCACCACGTTTTGTTGGAAGAGACCGGGATTCCTCTTGTTATGACCAGCGGTAATCTTAGTGAAGAACCTATTGCCAAAGACAATGATGAGGCCCTAGAGAGGTTGGGAATGATCGCCGACTATCTGTTGATACATAATAGAGGGATCTTCTCACCATATGATGATAGTGTGGTGTTCTGTGCATTGGGCAAGACTCAATTGCTTAGAAGGGCTAGGGGGTATGCTCCCTATCCGATCCATTTATCGTCAGCAGTGGATCAGGTCCTAGCTTGTGGTCCCCATCTCAAGAATACGATCTGTTTTACCAAGGATAACTACGCCTTTGTAAGCCAGCACATTGGGGACCTAGAGAATTTGGAAACGCTTGTTTACTTCGAGAAAACCATTGATATATACAAGCACCTGTTTCGCTTGGATCCCCAGTTAGTCGCCTGTGATATGCATCCCGAGTACATATCCACCAAGTATGCCAAGAATGAGGCCGAGAAGA
>JAXHVC010000271.1:0-19783 GCA_034189315.1 Chloroflexota bacterium
CTTATTGGACGCCATGGACATAAAACGCCCACTCAGGTTAGACAGGAACAGGCAAGCCTTGTCCCCGTTCCTGTGTAATTAGTGCTTATCAGGTGTTCAATATTTGTTGACCGATACAATGCGTTTTCTTTTCGAGGAAGATCAGAGGTAATTAAGTTTGTCCTTTAGTGCTGTCATTCTCAGTACGAAAGGTCGCTAAGTCAATGGCCATCCTAGTAGCAATCCATTATGACTATTCCATCTTTACAACCGGGTAATCTTTGCTGGTATGGATTGTTCCGCTATTGAGTATTTGTTGAGAACATCAAGATAAGTCTAGTTCCTGATTGATAGTAATCGCTGTATAGTGAAACGTGTAATTGCTCGTGGATTTCCGGGGAAGTCACCTACCAAATGAGGCCACTCATAGAAATGATGTTTCCCTGATTGAAGTATCTCGTTGTTTTTTTGGGGGATGAACTTGTGTTAAAAGACCGACTGGTTAGTGTGTCCAAAGTGTCCCTGTATAGAAATGGGATATATGTTATTGGACATTCCGCAATTGGAGCTGGGGCTGGATTCTTATTCTGGGCAATCGCTGCCAGATACTACGATACTGGGGATGTAGGTATTGCTGCAGCTCTGATCTCCGTGGTCAACCTCCTGGCATTCATTGCTCCGCTCGGGCTGGATCTTTCTATTATAAAGTTTCTACCTGGTTCGGGAAAGAATGCTAGGGATTTGGTGAACTCGTGTCTCACAATTATCTGTATCTCTACGGTATTTCTTGCCGTGATCTTTATCATGGGTATGTCCATATGGTTTCCCGATGCATTAGTCTTGCGAGAGAACTTATTGTATGGTGGGGTATTTGTAATATTATGTGTAATGTGCACTTTGGATATACTTACTACCCAGCTGTTTATTGCTGAGAGGAAATCAGTATTTGCCTTGGTGAAGAGCGCTATCCTAAATGTGATTAGATTTATTCCCCTGATCCTGTTTACTGCAACCTGGAGTAAATGGGAAGGAATAGTCTTATCGTGGGGAATTGGAGCCATAGCATCAGTTATGGTTACCTTCGGTCTTTTACTACCACGATTAAGAAAAGACTATTATCCGTACCCTACTGTAAGGTTTTCAATATTGCGGGACATGGTTAGATTCTCATTTGCGAACTATGTAACTTCATCCCTGTGGTTTATTCCACCGTATGTATTACCAATCATTGTCTTGAATGTATTGGGTGAGGATCCAAGTGCACATTTCTATATTGGTTGGGCTGTTGGTGGAATCCTGTTCAATATTCCCAGATCGGTATCACTTTCACTTTTTGCAGAGGGGTCTCATGCGGAGGAGAATCTCGGGACGAATGTAAGACGGAGTATGAAACTTGTCTTTATGCTTCTCGTACCAGGAGCACTGCTTATAGCACTTTTGGCAGATTTGATTCTAAACTTCTTTGGTGAGGGATTTGCAGATAATGCATCTGTGATTGTATGGGTACTAGCTCTGTCTGCATTTCCACTTAGTATCAACCATGTGTATTTTGGTATGAGAAGAGCACAGGGGAGAATGCTTAATGTAATCACTATGACTGCTTTGATAGCTGCTATTACATTAGTAGGCAGCTATATGATGCTTTCAGAAGTGGGGATTGTTGGGGCTGCAATTGCATGGTTAATGGCCCAAACAATTGTGGCGGTGCTAGTGATTAGAGACCTCTTGCTGGTGGTATCGGATGTGAAAATCGATACTAATTGTGCTGTTGATGCTTCTATAGAGTAGAAGTGTCTGTGTTTCTTGGCTTATCGGTAAAGTATCTCATACATATAAACAGCATTGCCAGATGTGACATAAAACTTGGAATTCTCTTTGAGTGCGATGTTGGAAGGTCCCTGAAAACTTAGTGTATAAATGTTCGATTCCTGTCGAATTAGGTTATATAGATTGTAGGATGTTTCTCGTAGCTCGGCGTATCTTGGGGGGCGACTAGGACTTTCAGGTGAAATGGAACAATGAAAGTTCATCATCGTTTGCTGTGGTTCTGAGATGAACTCATATGGATCTGACCCATAGTATGTAATGGGAATCAAACATATCGAGATAATGCCGAAACCTACTAGGCATATTTGGAATATCAGTATTCTCAGACATTGTCTTTGAGTACTGAGTCCAATGGCAATGGATGATATTATTCCGAATGGTATGGTAAAGAACATATATGCTCTATCATAGCCATATACGTTGTATCCAGTGAATATCAAGAAAGCAGCTAGTCCAAGATTGGCAGCGAGGAAGGAGCTGAAAAGAAATACAATCGTCTTATCATTCCCCTTATACAATGAATAACCTGTTGCCACAATCCCTAAGAGAACGCTTCCTATAATGCAGAACCACCTGAAGTAATTTGTAGTGACGTATAATTGGCTTGGTGTGGCTACGATATCGCTAGTAAGTTTAGGTTCACCTCCCTGTAACAGTGAAAGTCCAGTTTCTTTGATGAGCTCTGCTGTATCAGCGAGAATGAAATCTGCCTGAAATGTTGTATAGGATACATAGATAACGATGAATAACAGAACCATTTGGTAGAGAGATCTTGAGTGCAGTGAGATGGGTAATGAACTGATAGTGTTGTATTTCTCAAGTAATCTTAGAATCTCGTAGATTATAGCTATGAAGACAAGAAATAGTAGGAGTATTACTATGGTTGATGGGTGGCTTGTTACAATGGCTATCCATATGATCACAACCAGCAACCTTGTTGGTGTACCAAGGTTATGGAATAAGCAGTACGTTGAGGAGCCTCTATTGAATGATAGGCTGAATAGCAATATGAAGACTGTGCTTAGAATGAATGCATGAGCTTGGGGACTGAGGTGATATCCTTGAACCCATGAAATGCCAAGTAGAGCTACTGGCGCCATAATGGCGTATTGTGGAGCGATTCTTGATGCGATTGCATATATAAGCAAGCAGATGATGCCCATTAGAAGTAATGGATAAAACTTCGCCAAATCTAACATCTCTGTGCCTGTGATTTGGGTGAACATAGAAAAGCAAATGATTGCCCCTGGGAAACTAGATTCATAAATACCTGAGTCATACCAGGTGATTTCAGATTTACCTATTTGACCGGACTCTGCTACCGTAGTTGTAAATTTGCTTACTTCATATGCATCAAGGTATCTGGTTGTGGGATATATAAAGCACGGTGTTCCAAAGAGATATAGCATGAATAGTGTGACCAAAGCCAAGTCAATTAACTTGTTCCTTTTTGTATTGAATCGTGGGCGAAGTAACATAATGACTAATGTTACACATACGATTAGAATCCCGATCCAATAGAAGGATGGTAGTTGTCGTAGGTAATAGAATGGATCTGGTGGAAACCTTTGTATATAGGTTGTCCCAATAGTCACAATCCATAGGATTAGGGCGGCGAGCAAGGCAGATATTAGGATCCACCGCTCACGATGAGTTGGTCGTAGATTACGACTTTCCATCATAGGTGAGATCCGCGAGTGTAATTACATGAGAGTGGTGTAAGTGGGATTGATGTTCTAGAAATTCTTTCGTTTCTTCCATTTCTTTCATACTATGACTATCGCTACCAGGGATAAGCTGAACGTTATGATTTTTCAGAATCGATATGAATTCATTATCTGGTACACCGTATTTCACATTTAACTCGAAGACTTTCCCATTAGTAGATGCATGGTTGGCAATAGCTTCTTTAAGGTGTGGTTGTAAATATATCTTGTTTCTTTTTAAGATTGCGGTAGGATGGGCTAGCACTGTTATAGCTTGGTTGTTCATTAAGTTAGTTATACTAGTAACCCAGTATTGTAAAGCGGTTTGCTGGTCTCTCATAATATCCTCACTACTCCAGTATTTATCACCTCCTATAGGTAATCTATGAAAGGCACCTAGGACAATATCCACCATCTTACAAAAGTTGGGGTGAGCATCAATATCTCCTTGTAGGTTTATCACCTTGGCTTCGATTCCAGAATATAGGTCAATTCTATCGGCATAAAGCTTCTTCAACCGCTCCATCTCTCTATGAAATCCATCTAACCAATGCGTTGATCGTCTAACATGGTCAGTTATAGCTATTTCTTGATATCCCAACCGAATAGCTTCCAACACGAGCTCCTCGGGAGTGTTCAATCCATCTGAGAAGCTGGAGTGTATATGAATATCTGTCCTCAAAGGTATGCTAGATAGATCTTTGTTTTGCCCAATCATTATCAATTTCCAGATAGCAAAATTGTGCTCACCATATGTTTAGTTAGTATGCTGCAATCGTATACGCCTATAGGAGGGCATTATGTATGGTCTTGGTAATGTTCGCTGTAGTACCGTATCATCGTGACACCATTCTTCACCTGAGTTTGAGGCACTTCCTCTCCAAGGGCCATTTTTACAGCATAGTATGCGATGTTCGCTCCTGCTTGTGCACATAATGCTAGAGATGCTCCGCCACGCGGATTAATATCGTAGGCGACAATCCTGCCA
Organism: Chloroflexota bacterium; assembly: GCA_034189315.1. Taxonomy (GTDB): domain Bacteria; phylum Chloroflexota; class Dehalococcoidia; order UBA2247; family JAXHVC01; genus JAXHVC01. Next base: position 4,501 of record JAXHVC010000271.1, read on the forward strand.
TCCTTTGCTACTTTCATTTCATAGTTCTGTAAATAACTAAAACTGAAGGACCTACAAATATCATTAGCTAGTTGTATGGCTGCTGGATCTAATGAGACTTCTCCAACAGTTGTATTGCTTGCAGTACCTTGAATCCTGATCTTGGGAATCGTGTAATATGGCTTGCCGTTGCTTGAGAGGACATCAACGCTGTAGTAAATACCTGGCAAGTATTCCATTGCCAGAATTGGAAGGAATTGTCCTGATGATTGTGTCGGAGACAGCATGTCAATATAAGAGCACAGCGATATTTTAGGTTCGGTTGCACGATCATGATAGTATTCTCCAGAGAGGTCTTTTGCGGTGATTATTCGTGCTCCCCTTCCACCTTTGGAAACTGCTGGTTTGACGAAGACGTCTTCTTCAGGATACCCAAGAGAACAGACTGATTGCTCTATTAAATCGAAGCTCGTTATGTTTCTATAATGTGCATGAGAGATATTCGTTTTAGCTAGAAAATCATGCCAATGGCATTTGTTGGTGGCGATTGCCAGCATATCAGGTGTTGCTGGTGTGATGACCGAAGTTCCTATCGCGTCAAATTCTGCCCTTCGCTCAGACGCTGCAATAGCTTCTTCCTCTCCAAGGGCATAGTAGACATGGATTGCCTCCTTTTGGCAAATATACATCACATGATTGAGGTAGTTGGGATCGGTTCTTGGGGGTACTTGATAGCACTTATCTGTGACAAGAGATGCTATTCCCGTTGTCTCCATATCCATCCCTATTATACGTATCTGCCTCTCTCCATTATTACGCAGGCATTCAACAAGACTTGGTCTGGTGGGATGCCCTGCCGAAGGTATCAATACATTAATACTCTGCAATTTCCATTCCTTTATAAGACGAGTTTGCCAAGGTGTCTCTTGACAAACTTCTGAATATGACGCTCATTGGATACGTTGATCAGTAGCGTCAGTGGTCGTATATTTGATTGTCTGTGGGGTAATACTCTTTTATTGATAGTTAGTAAAAAAGTTTAGCTTGTCTATTGATAAATCCTATATCAACCTTCTGTAATCGTAATTAAAGTTGCCATAATAAATTCTGAAGGATTAGAGTGGTAAAAGAAAGTCTAGGGAAACAGGATTAGTGTATTACTACTCGCATAGCCTCAAATGCTTCAGCATAACCACCACCCATTTGTGTGCCTCTCACGCTTGCTAATCCCCTTATGAATTCTTCATTTAGATAGGGACGATGGCTTTGTGATGTGTACATTTCTAAAGCACGGACTTTCTTATCTACGTGGGATTCATCTAACTTTATAAAGCAAGTCGATTCAAAAGAGAAGTTATTCCAAGGCTGTTCATAGCCAAGTATTGTTGTGGATGATCCCTTAAATGCCCTTAGAACCTCATTGACAATAACCTGATGATCTTGATGCTTGTCATGCGTTGAAGGTGCAAAAATGATATTTGGTCTTATTCTGTCTCTCAAGTTAATTATGGAATCTAGTATCTCTTGCCTGGAAGACCAGAAATGTCTAGTTCTGTAGCTTAGAATGCTGATATTTTCTTGGTCGATTCCTAATATACGCATAGCTTTCATAGTCTCTTTCTTTAACGTGTCAGATGGGACAGTCCTATGCTGAGTGTCACTCGCGTCACTGAAAGCGACCACGTGTACTTCAGTAGTCTCTGCCATCTTGGCAATGGTTCCTCCGGCACCAAGTTCCGCATCATCTGTATGAGGGCTGAGAAACAACGCTACATCCATTTAGCTCTATCCTAGTGGTGACATCCAATACACTTGCCTAATTCCCAGGTTATTAATGGGGTAATACTCGTCTCTTTTATGCTGCTTGTTCTTATTTGAAAGATACTCATTGATTGACTCGCTATCGGATATTATTTCAAAACCTAACTTGTCATAGAACCTATTTGCTTCTGTGTTTTGCACCAGAGACTCAAGACTAATAGCCTCTATGCCGGTCTCCTTTGAGATATCCACAAGTTGTCTTATGAGTTTTTTTCCATAACCCTGGCCTTTTAGTTTGGGATGAACAGAAAGTTGGTGTACATGAACAATGTTTGCACAGTATACAGATGCTAATAGGAAGGCACTCACTAACTCATCAGAAAACATAACGAGACTGTATCTCCATTTATCTGGTAGGTCTACAGTTACGTTGGATTCATCCCAGTTGGAGCTGAATGTTCCCATCGATATGTAATAGAGTTCTAGTAACTGCTCAGCATACCTTGACGAGACATCCTTAGTCATAGTCCGTATCATCATATGGTGTCTTTGATTGGGATACTGCAGGACTTGAATCTCTCCTGTGTTTCTGGCTGTGTTTGCATTTGCTTAAAACTATCAGGGTATTCTTCAATAAACCACATCATGAATCCTGTAACATCGATCTTTTCCCGTAGAACCCTGTCTCGTTTTTCTTTCCATATATCTTTGATGTTTTTTTTATTGAGCAGATTGATTGCTGTTTCGAGGGCTTCTTCTTGACAGGTGAAGGAATGCAACAGTTTATAGTTATGTTGAAGCTCATAGAAGTTTCCATGTATATCTGAGGCTGATAGTGTATGATTCTTCTTAGCAACTCTCACACAGTGGACTGTGGGGGTCCCAAGCAAAGCAGCTTCGATTGCCGTTGTACCACCATCACCGAGGTAAAGTATGGAGTGATTCAAAATGGAATGAAGTTTGTCTGGCGATATCCTTAATCGGTATCTTTCGAGAGACGCATTCAAACTACCTTCCGACGTAATAATCACTCTACCATACTTCTTCAGTTGATTGACGGCATGTTCCTTCATTCCGTCGGAAAAACCATACGTCCCATTATCATGTGAGGCTTTAAATGATGCAAAACGCATGGTAATGATAGGGTCATCCGTCTGGATTTTGAGTTCTCTAGGTAAAGGAGTGTCATGGCTGAATCGATTAGGATGAAGGTATGCAAGTTCATGGTAACCATCATATCTGATGTGTTTGGTGCCAAAACCCTTTTTAAAAGACAAAGGTGTTAATATTGCTTCTGTCATGGGCGCATAGAGAATGTGGTCTACCTTGGCATGTTCAGTATCATCAAAGTTGATACAAGGTTTTCGCATAAGAGCTGAAACATGAGCAGCACGTATGGACCCGAGGCCTACTAGGATATCCGGCCCAAAGTCTCTCAAGGCTTTGTACATTTTATAGTCCATAATGGGAAGGTTGGCCATCTTCTTATATGGTGTATCACCATAGCTACCCAATGATGTGTACTTGAGACCGTAATTATATAAGAGGGCAATGGCCACATCTTTATCGCTTGTAGTGATAAGTATGTGGTGCCCTTTCTCTTGCATTTCCCAGATGAAATTCTTAAAGAAGTGAACATGTCCGGGATGTCCAATATCAACTGATATTCGCATAATGTCTCTAAACCTTGCTTAGTGAAGATTCGAGTTCTTCTTTCGTGGGAAAGCTGATAAGAACAGCCAATCTCTTCCCATGAAATACGAATAAGCTTCCTGCAGTGGCCGCTGATGCATGTCCTTTATGGATTACCGTGGAAAAGTCTTCAATGCTTCCTGCACCACCGCTTGCGATTAGTGGGATTCCTACAGAGTCAGAAACCTTTTTGACAAGTTCAATGTCGTATCCTTGCCGTGTCCCGTCTCTGTCTATCGAGTTTAAAAGTATTTCTCCGGCACCCATCTCTTCCATTTTTATAGCTAATGCTACTGGGTCTATGCCGGTTTTTTTTGTGCCATCATGAGTATAAACCTCGTATCTGCCTTGCCTTGTTTTTTTTACATCTATTGACACTACTATACTTTGGCTTCCAAATGTGGATGATGCTTCTGCAATTAGCGAGGGATTTTCAACAGCTTGCGTATTGATTGATACTTTTTCAGCACCTGAGTTAAGCAGCTGTCTAATGTCTTCTATTGTCTTGATGCCACCTCCAGAAGTTAGTGGCATGAAACACTCGTCGGATACTCTGGATACTATATCTATAAAAATGGGGTGATTGTCTTTTGTGGCATTGATATCCAGAAGTATCAATTCAGGCACCTGTTTCTGGTTAAAGATACGTGCGGCGTTTACTGGATCGCCAATGTATATTGCATCTTTAAATTGTGTTGTCTTGACCAATTTCCCACTTTTTATAAGCAGAGAAGGGATCACTCTAGCCTTCAACATTTCAAGCACGCTCGATGAAGTTCTTTAATATTGAGCTGCCGTTACCATGACTCTTCTCAGGATGGAACTGAGTTCCATAAATCCTTTCTTTTTGTATTACTGATGCAAATTCGTATCCATAATTGGTGGTTGCTATCACGCTGCTATCAGCGCGACAACACACATGATATGAATGTACGAAGTAGAACTCGGAATCACTATGTACTCCATGGAGAATTGGACTTTCTCTGTGGATATCAATAGAGTTCCATCCCATATGAGGCACTCTTAATGATGAATGGTGTTCTCCCAGGTTAAACTGTTTGGTCTCTCCATCAATCCAGCCTAATCCTTCAACATCACCTTCTTCACTACTCAATGTTAGTAATTGCATGCCCAGGCATATTCCTAGAATAGGAGTATTCTCTTCTAGTACCTTCCATTTAAGAACTGATAGCAGACATCGTTCTTGTAGATTTGCCATTCCCGTTTCGAATGAACCTACTCCAGGTAGGACAAGTTTATTTGCTTGCTCGATGGCATTGATATCTGATGACACTATGACATCCTCGCTCATCCTTTGAAGCTTGTTTAGTATGGATCTTAGATTACCCATGCCGTAGTCAACTATAACAATCATATCAGTAGTCAACAGCTAGACTGTCTCTTGTCTGTCTTCACTCCTCGTTTTGGTGTCATCCAAGATATTTCTCATATACTAGTGGAGGTAGCATGTGGAGTGTGCAGGCAACTTTGATGGGAATCCTGGATGCTTGAATGACAGGGTTGTAAGAGGGATAGTCGTGAAAGGTCTTGATAGAACTCGACATAATGGAATTGAATTCTTCTTTGGTTAAACCTAGTTTGGTGATGGCATAATTGACGATTTCCTTATCATATGGATAGTGAGGATTTTCATGCAGTTCTTGCAGGGCGAATTCCCTGGTCATTTGCCTTGATCTAACAAGTGCGGAATACTCAATCTTTCTCTTGTCGACATGAAACTTGTGAGGACAAAGATATGATTGAAAGAAGTGTGTGTATACGTTCTCATGATGATGGCCCCCGTAGTATACCCAACCGAGTTCCTTCTCCAGGACCTTTTGAGCTTCTTTATGAGTATAGTGTGTGTACGCAAGCAAGGATATGTATCTGATTCTTTTGACTAACGTGTAATATAGTAGTCCTGATAGTGACAAGATGGGAAAGCTTGTCAAACGTCTATTGCCAAACCTATGGTGCACGGATTTTAGGTATCGTCCATCCATGTAAGTCCATCCCTTAGGTGCTATACCCTCTGTGCGAAAGGAATGTCCACTTAATATGTAACGAGTGCCAACCTCGGCTGCCGCTTGGTAAAGCACTGATATTATTACGTAGTCAGTAGGAATCTCCGCATCTGGTACCGATGCCAATAGGAAAGATTTCTGAAGGTCCCTAAACTCGTCCCAATCGGCGACTACTGTATGCAAATCTATGTTTAGCTTAGATGTAGCGGCCTTGATGTTGCTGACTGCTATCTCGGAATTCCATCCATTATCGAAATGAACTGCTAGTGGTCTAAGACCATTTTGTACGGCAGTATATAACGTATATGTACTATCTCTCCCTCCACTCACACCAACGACGCAATCGTATTCCTTGTTTCTACCACGATCCTTGATTTCTTGTACCAATTGATCTAGCTTGGAAGGCCCCTGTACATTTAGAGGGAATTGCTGCTCCATCCTATCGTGAGCTTCACAGAAGTTACAAACGCCATTGGCGTCAAAACGAATTCCTGGGATACTAGTGTCGGAAACACATCTTAAACATATTTGATAATTATCATGTTTTATCATGCTCGACCACCAATAATATATTCCCTGTAGTGTTGTATGCTGACAAAGTCACTATAGTAATGATGTATTTGTATGCTGTACTGTATCATTAGATGTGCTCCTGTGTAGTTACGTTTGCCCTTACACGCCACAAAAAGCCTCGCAAAAGCAGCGGAGATACGGTACTAACATAGTTCCCGTATCTGATTTTGGATTTCTCTTCTCCATACCTGGATGCCATAGGGATGTCAACAACTCTGCATCCGGCGACTTTTAGTTTAATCAACATGTCATTACAGTAGCCGTATCGGGGGTATAAGGCATCGAGGTCGATTCTGCGTAGTGCCTCGTAGGTAATGGCTGTGTAACCGTTCTGTGGATCGCCGATTCTCCAATACCCGGATGCTATTCTTGTTAGTATTGATAGGGTTTGATTGCCAAAATATCGCCAATTGCTCATACCGTGGCGGTGCTCTAGTTTGGATAAGCGGTTTCCCTTTGTATAGTCAGCCTTACCCTCTGTCAAAGGTGTCAACAATCGAGGTAGTTCTCTTGGATCCATCTGATTGTCTCCTGCCATAACTACGACGATATCAATATTTTCTTCAATAGCCTTCTTATAACCGGTAACAATAGCAGCACCCACACCTCTATTGGTCGGGTGAAATATAGGGCAGCAGCGTGAGCCATTGAACCTGCCGATAACTTGTGCAGTGTTATCAACGCTGGCGTCATCCACGATATAAATTCGATCAACGAGATCAGGTATGTCTTGTATTGTAGCCTCGACTAGGTATTCTTCGTTGTACGCTGGTACTACGACGCCAATTATTCGTTCCTGATACATAATGGACTGATCCTCAATCTCTTATCCAATGCGCATTTTGTTGTCTGTATATCAAGACATATTCACTATAGGTTGGTATTCTTTGAATAATTATGAAGAATTAAGTTATCGCACATAATAGGGGACAAGTGGCATGATAATTAGATACGATTGTCACGAGTAATGAGTGAATTAATAGGACTCCTTGACCGGTCATATGAGATCAACAACAATTTATCTGTGATAAGAAAATGGAAGTCTTATTCGAATGGCTCAAGCCAATTTATAGAATTAAGACTCCAATCGGTGATTGGACTTTGTATTCAAGCTAGTGTTGTTAAGGTTGACTCATGTTAGTAAGTAATGAAACTGTCCACTGCTGCGTACACGAACGAATAATAAATGTATTACACGTGTACTATCATTAGTAATTGGAATCATATTGAGTGTAGCAACGTTATCATGTGCAAGGAAGTAATAGAGTTCTAGAACACAGTTCCTTATATTCGCACACACTAATAGAGGTAACCGATCTTTTACAATTATGATCTTAAAGGTTATGTGGGTTTATCAAAGGAGGTGCTTTAACTGTTTCTTATTGGAGATGTCTGTATGATTCATTTGGGATGTCCTTATATATTGGGCTTTCCGGTGCGATGATTTAGGTAAATCGACTGTGGATTGGACCAGGAGAAGTTGCATGATTGGTGAGATGTCACTGGCGTGGAGATGACTGATACTGATTTAGTGGATAAAAACCTACTCTTGTCTTCCGAAGGACCGAACTGCAAGTGTGACCATAATAACACCGAAGAGTAGTATAACAAGTGCATCTTCGGCTACGGACATATTGTGTCCAAATAATTCAAGTGTCGCAGGGTAGCCTCCCTCGGTATGAGATAGGACTACTTGTCTGAGGGAGTCAACAGCATAACTAACTGGATTAACTCGTACCATCCAACCTAACCATGCGGGAAGCTGGTCGACAGGAAACAACGCTGGAGAAATAAATAGCAGAGGAAATAGAAGTAATTGCATTACTATTTGGAATGACTCCATGGTCTTAACTCGTGAGGCAACCAATATTCCCATTGATGTGAGTGATACAGCTATGATAAACATGAGGATGAGAAGAGGGATTACCTGAGTCATTGAGAGATTCACCCCTGCGATAGGAGCGAAGACCAACATCATCGTTCCCTGAATAGTGGCAATTGTGGCACCGCCTAGTGCTTTTCCTATTGCCACTGAAACGCGGCTGACGGGGGCAACTAGGACTTCTTTGAGAAAGCCAAATTCCCTATCCCAAACTATGGATATTCCCCACATAATTGCAGTGAAGAGTACTATCATCGCAATGACGCCAGGAAACATGAACTGGATGTAATCGTAGTCCTCGGATTGTTGACTAACCAATGCCATGCTGCTGCTAAGGCCGGTGCCAAATATTATGAGGAAAAATAGTGGTTGGATGAAAGCGGTGAACAATCGAATTCTGTCACGCCAAAAGCGAAGCAGGTCACGATACCAAATAATGTACACGCCTCTTAGTTCGTTCAATGAAACCTTCCTGCCCGTCCCCCTGCTTGACGCATTGTCCATATCCTTTTATCTACGGCCTCGCCGCCATTCTCTTCTCTCATCTCATGTCCGGTGACTTTAAGAAACACGTCATCCAATGTCGGTCGGCGTAGCCCGATGCTGATGACATTGGTGTTGAGATCATGAGTTAGCTTTGGGATGAATTCCTCTCCGTTAGCTGTCTCAAAAGAGATCCCGTCTCTGTCCTGTTTGGCTTCTATTCCGAACAGAGTGATGATCTCCTCTCTGGCCGTATGATTGTCATCTGTTTTAAGGGTAATGATGTCTCCCCCCACCATATTCTTCAACGCCTGTGGTGTGTCTAAGGCTACGATTTTTCCATTGTCTATGATGGCGATGCGGTCGGCGATGTTAGCCTCATCCATATAATGTGTAGTGAGGAAGATTGTGATGTTTTCCCTGTGTTTCAGTTCCAGCACGTAGTCCCAAATGTGGAATCTGGTCTGAGGATCCAATCCTAGGGTTGGTTCGTCAAGGAAGAGTACTTGAGGATAGTGCAGCAATCCCCGAGCAATTTCCAGCCTTCGGCGCATTCCACCTGAGAAGTTCTTGACATCGTCATTACGCCGGTCCCAGAGTTGCACCATTTTAAGCACATCTTCGATACGGCTATTACATACTCGCCTTGGTATGCCGTAGATGTGGGCATGGAATTTGAGATTCTGAAGCGCGGTCAATCTGATATCCAGGCTTGGATCTTGGAACACCAAACCTAAGGAACGGCGTGCTTGGTGAGCTTGACGCTGTACATTAAAACCATTGAGAGTAACTGTACCCGAAGTTGGTTTCAGTAGGGTGCATAAGATGCTAATAGTTGTGGTCTTACCGGCTCCGTTGGGGCCCAGGAATCCGAAGGCTTCCCCTTTTTCTACATGGAAGTTGATATCATCCACTGCCACGAGGTCGCCGAACTTTTTAACCAGGTGCTCTACCTCGATGATACTGTTGTTCACTACTTGTCTCTAAGTCTCCTAATAGTGCAGCTGTGGGGATGTAGGGAAGAGAGTCTACGGGTATATATGAGTATGTCTCTCCATGCATCAGTTTGATCATGGGGGACGTGACTCGCCACATCAATTTATCAATGGTCCACTGACATTAATATTCTACCATGAAATCAAGGGTGATAGTCTGTCTGCCACCCTTTTCCTTGATTTGGATGTGGTATTCTTGATATGACAATACATCTCCTACTTAGATAAAGGACGTTATCGGTAACTCTAGTCATCTACTGACATACTATTTGTATAAACTTCTATTTTGACTTATTACCTGAACCTATTGTTTTTTTACCAGAATATTGACCTTGTTTACCCTGTTTGTTCCTTGCTAAGTGTAGACTATCCTTTGAATCGAGGGGTAGAGTCCTTCTGCGTGGCATGGTAGCAGAATGGTCTTGATCGGGGGGGATTGGTGGTGCAAGCTAGCAGTATTCCATTCACACCTCCGACTACCCCGAGACAATCGTAGGAATCAAGGAGAGAAGTTAATTATGGAAAAGAAACTTATGATAGTTGATGATGACTGGAGTATACGTATTGCGGTAAAGGTCCTCTTTGAGTCACATGGATTCGAAGTATGGGAGGCAGATGGTGCTAATCAGTGCCTTGAAGCGTTGAGGGCAGGTTTCAAGGGAGTGATAGCCATGGATATTATGATGCCTGATATGAATGGATGTGCAGCTGTAAGAGAGATAGTTAGCCAAGGTTTTTTTGAAGATAACGCCATATTCATGCTTACCGCTGTAAATACTCCTGAGAAAGAAATGGAAAGCATCCAGGATTATGTGGTTGAATATGTTGCGAAGCCGTTTGATCCAGAGGACCTTGTATCTGTTGTTGAGAAATATCTGAGGGAGCTTGAAATAGCAGAAGCTCTTCGGGGAAAAGCATCTTGGACAGGCCCGATTGAGGAGATGGACTCGCCATCTATTTGATGATTGTTGGTTGACAATACCTGACTTAGAACGATTGATTTGCGCTTGATATTTCACTGGTGAGTCCATAGAGGTTATGGCTCACCAGTTGTCATTATAATCCCACTATATGGTGATCCTACACTGCAGATCGCATCTATAAAATCAATGTTTTTAGATGATCTATGTCTTGACGTTGTTAGTAATGGTAGGTGGTCCATTAGCTCTTTGCCGAGGTTTTAGATAGAAGTGATTCATGCGTCGAAATACACTATGATACCATGACTCTAGAATTCCAATTCTGCAATTCCATGCTTCTTTCAGGTAGAAAGAGGATGGTACTTCATCAAGCAAAAGGGCATAGCCCTTGCCCTCATTTTTCTATCCATTATCACACTAAAGAAATAAGGTGTTCACTTGCCCAGTATGAAGGGCGACAATTGGAATACCATGTAGTTGAATACAAGCATAGCCGTTTCCGTCCTAAAATGAACTTTTTTCACTGGTTTTGCGTATCTATTGTTAGAAGTGGAAAGGAAGACTAAATCTTGGGGAAGCGCCAATGTCAGATTAATGAATTCGAGACGGTCTTTCACCAGTATAAAGACATGGTGTTCCGGACTGCTTATTTGGTGTTGGGTGATGCCAATGAAGCCGAAGATATGCTTCAGGAGGTTTTTATCAGGGTTCACAAGCATTGGGGTGATTATGATTCTCATAAAGGGGCGATGTCTACATGGCTACGTCGTATTACTATTAATCAATGCATATCTAGTAGGCGTCGCAAACAGCTCGCCTCGGTATCCTTAGATAAAGTGATGGAGCGAGGTCTAGATCCTCCCGATGCTATAAGGGACAATCCAGAGGAGCATCTTATGAGAAATGAAAGAAGTGAAATGGTTTGGCGTGCCATGGATGCTTTAGATAATAATCATCGCGCCGTGGTCGTGCTCAGGTACTTCGATGATCTTTCATACGAAGAGATTGCCAAGATACTGGATATACCTCTTGGTACAGTTAAATCCCGGTTAAACACGGCGGTTAGATCCCTCAGGATGGAGCTAACTGCAGGAGGTGTTACACAATGAATTGTAAGGAAATAGAGGGGCTTCTACTCAGTTACCTCGATGAGGAGGTCGATCCTGAAGGGCGGGAAGCAATAGAATCACATTTGTCAGGATGTCCCCAATGTCGAGCAGAGCTCGAATCTCTAGCTAGAACAGTGGGGGATGTGCGAAATGGTCTTACAGATATTGCGATGGATACCGCTGTGTCCCCATACGCTTGGAATAGACTGAATGATCGTCTGCAAAAAGACCAGAGGAGGCGAATCGCTTTCCCGTGTCTGAGGGGGATATTTAACGGGCTGGGACGGATTGACTTGGGTGGATATGCTGCCTGGGAAAGGGCTACCGTCTCTGTTGTGCTGATTGGTGCAATGGTGGTGGGGCTTCTGGCTGTCTTTTCGTCTTCTTCCGATCCATCGCCAATTGATATGTCTCGTCCGTTAGGACCATTGCAGGTATCAGGTCGGCTGGAAGTAAATCCACTGCGGGCATTTGCATCACAGGAGGAACTAGAAGAGTTCGTAGAGACTGGTCCGACACTAGAGCGTGGTTACAAAATGGAACCCGGTGATTCTTTTTTAGGTGCTACTGCAAATAGTTTGGATATACTACAGTCGTTTTCACAATATTCCGATTCTTATAATCTCGTTATGGATAGTATAGAGTTTTCAGAAACGAATGTTCAGGTTGAAGGTGTCGATGAATCAGATGTGGTTAAGACCGATGGTAAATATATTTATGCGGTGGTGGATCAGAGGGTTAACATTATAGATGCTTATCCTGCCGAAGGCGCAGAAGTGCTCAGCGAGATACCACTTAATGGAGATATTCATGGACTTTATATAAGAGATAATAGGCTGGTTGTGTTAGAAACACGGTCATCAGATATCTCCTATGATGGTGAGGATTATCTTTGGGCCTACAATATAAAGGGGATTTATAAAACCTATGCCATGGTATACGATGTTATTGACAGAAGTAACCCTGTGTTGTTACAGGAGATTGGGGTTGATGGGCAATACTGGAATTCTCGTAAGATAGGTGACTACATCTATTTCGTGGTCGAAGAGCCTTCTATTGACATAGGAAACGAGGTTTCGATTCCGAGTATCTATCTAGATGACATCGTCCAGGAGACCTCTGCGGAGGAGATTCTCCATCCAGAGGAGTATGCATATTCAGCTCAGTTTATCACTGTTGTTTCCTTTAATATGATGGAGCAGGTTCAGAGTGCAGAGTATCTTGGGTATGGCATGTTCTTGTTGGATAGTAATACCAATTTATATGCATCTCTGGATAATCTGTATATCACCTGCAATGAGTATAATCCCGAACCACAATACTCCGAGACAACCGTGATACATCGAATTCACTTCGATGATGGGAAAATGGTATATGATGCTAGTGGTGAGATTCCGGGGAGGCTCCTGAATCAATTCTCCATGGATGAGTACCAAGGTTATTTCAGGGTGGCTACTACCACTGGATATGTCTCATGGTCGTCGGATGCGATAACATCGTGGAATCATATATATATTCTTGATGATGGCTTGGATATTGTGGGCTCGTTGGAGGACCTTGCGCCTGGTGAAAAGATCTACTCTGCTAGGTTTATGAGTGATAGATGCTATTTGGTAACTTTCAAACAAGTAGATCCCTTCTTTGTAATAGACCTGAGTGATCCGGTAACGCCGGAAGTGCTAGGAGAGCTTAAAATAACTGGGTATTCTGATTATCTTCATCCCTATGACCAGGACCATATCATTGGAATAGGCAAGGAGACCGAGGATGGACTGTATCAAGGGGTGAAGATATCGCTATTCGAAGTTGCGGATGTCAATAATCCGAAGGAGGTAGGGAAATACGTAATTGGTGATAGGGGGACAGATTCACCTGTCCTAAATGATCATAAGGCACTACTCTTTGACAGAGAGAAAAACCTCCTAGTCATACCCGTACTCATTGCGGAAATTGATCAGGGTACTTATTCAAGTGATATTCCTTCATGGGCATATGGAGAATATGTCTGGCAGGGTGCCTGTGTAATTGATATATCTACAGAAGAGGGCGTGAATCTGAGGGGGCAGATTACACATTACGATGAAGGATATGATTCAGAGGGTGATACATCTTTATCTATAGAACGCTCCCTATATATTGGAGATGTTCTCTATACTATATCAAATGCTCAGATCAAGATGAACGATATGCAGAGCCTGAGTGTTATCAATAGTGCAGATCTAAGTTAAAACGGTTGACAGTTATTGGGATGGTTTTGATTCTAGTAGTTTATAATTGGTTAGAGATTGATAGGAGTAAGCCTAGATGATATTGGAGAATATACTAGAAGCCGCCGGCCCGATAATGCGTCAGAGGGTTGTACAAGATGTAGTGATTGGGTTGGAGTATGTTGCTGTGCAGCTGGATGATAATACATGTGGATTGGCGGCTACTATTAGAGACGATATGTCTAACTGCTGTAGCTTGATGAAAATGTTTGCATCAATCGAGATTTGAAGAGCAACGCTGCAAATGTGTTAGACGCATTAAATATTGATCAGGGTGACATTGTTGGTATGGTGGGTTATTTCCTTCCTTGATTGAGCCAATTCAACGGAGATGCCATAAGCTTTATGTATTGGAATGAAAACCTCTCAATTTAGATTTTGTTTATCCGGATTGGGCTGCCACTGTTCTTTTCCCTCGATGAAGTAAGGTTATAATCTCGGGGACTGCTTTGATTAATAAGACATTAGAGTATCTGCTAGAGGTCTGCCATGGTAGTACGGTTGCTATTCTGGGGCCATCGACTCCATTATCATCGGTACTGAAAAGTTATGGTCTGACATTTGCGTGTGGCGTGATAGTCGGGGACAGTCCCAAATTGATGAAGATTGTATCTCAATCTGGAGGAGTTCGATCCTTTGATGACTCTGTAAGTATGTTAGTTTATAGGATTGTTAATCTTACTACACTAGGGAGATATAGAAAAAACAATCAATGTCCTAGCCCTTATCCCTTTGTAGGGAGCTTTCGAACGCTGTTGGATCGGCACTTGGGGCACACCCGTTCTCGAACAAACTCCTTGGATTCGATTTGTGTTACATATTCATGCCCACAGTGAAGACATTTGAGCTGTTGTTCCATCTACTATACCTCTGCTGGCTCAAGACTGTTGCCTTTGCTAGCTAGCTTAGCTTCTTTTGCCAGCCTTTGTTCAGTGAGCACATTCCTGGTATGCTCTATTTCTTCTGGGGTTACCTTCTGACGCATTAATTCCAGATCGGTCATAACCCTGGAGAATTTGGCTCCCTCAGCTGCGCTTATCCACTCCAGTTGCAGGCGTTCTGGTCGGATTCCCAGTTTCGCTAGGCGATCCCAAAGTTTGTCGGCTCTTCGCATGGTCCAGTGATTTGCATCTATATAGTGACAGTCTCCTATGTGACATCCTGAAAGTAGCACAATTGGCGCGCCATTCTCGAAGGAGCGAAGTATAAAGCTTTCATTCACGCGTCCACTACACATGGTGCGGATAAAACGAGTGTTTGGTGGATATTTCATCCTTGATGTGCCAGCGAGATCACCTCCTGCATAGCTACACCAATTACATAGAAAAGCCAGGATCTTCTTCTCCGGATCTTCTTCCAAGGCGGCATCTACCTGAGCTAATATCTGCGCGTCTGCGAAGTGTTGCATCGTTATAGCATCGAATCGACACTCAGCCGCACAAGTACCACAACCGGCACATGCTGCAGTTATTACCTTTGCGCCAGTCTAAACAGTGTCTTATTAGCTAATCCTGCCAATATCTCCAGGAGTGTTGTTTTTCCACATCTTTTTTCAGGTGATGTAATAGAAAGTAAAGGAAGAACCATGAAGGCGTCAT
>JAXHVC010000272.1:0-2895 GCA_034189315.1 Chloroflexota bacterium
GAATCGGTAATGTGCTCTTGAAGGATGAGGGTATAGGCGTGTATGTCTCTGAGGTATTGCAGGAGTTGCCATGTCCAGATGGACTATCTCTGGACATAATTGATGGAGGTACATGCCCCGATTTGTTCCTGTCTCTTGGTCATGTGGACAAACTGATTGTGATCGATGCGGCCGATGGGGCAGGTGAACCTGGGACGATCTACAGGATTGAGCCTGAAGATCTTGAGTGCAATCTGACAGATACTGCCTCAACTCATGATATTGCATTGCCACACTCTTTAAAGATGATGGAATGTCTGGGTAAGAGGCCTAAGGAAATCGTAATCTTTGGGATACAACCTGGGGAGATAGACTGGGGCTTGGAGCCCACTCACGAACTTAAAGAAGTAGTTCCGAACGTAGTCAAACTGATACAGGAGGAGATGGAAAAATGCTAGTTTCAGAGCGTAAACCGATTGAGGAAATCCTCGAGTATCTTGAGGGGGAACGGCGCATCTTTCTTGTCGGGTGTAATGGTTGTGCGGAGGCTTGCCATACTGGCGGTGAGGCGCAGGTATTAGAGATGAAGCAGATACTCGAGAAGCAAGGCAAGAAGATAACAGGTCATATCGTCGTAGATTTTCTTTGCGATAAGGCCTTAGTCAATTTAAGGCTTCGGGCTTTTAACAAGGAAATATCAATGTCGGATTCACTTCTGGTGATGACCTGTGGTATTGGAGTTCAGGCAACCTCTGCTGTGGTAACCAAAGTTGTGCATCCTGCCTGTAACACACTCAATATGGGTGGTGTTCAGGGCGAATGGCGGGGGAGTGAGCGTTGTCTGGAATGTGGTGATTGCGTGTTGGATATGACTGGAGGGATTTGTCCCCTCACTGCATGTACTAAAGGCCTACTGAATGGACCCTGCGGTGGCACAAAGAATGGCAAATGCGAGGTGGAACCCGATGTAAGGGATTGTGGTTGGCATCTTATCTATGAGCGGCTGAAGGAATTGAATCGCCTGGATAGAATGCGGAGTCTTTCAGCTGTGAAGGATTATAGTAGGATGATGCCGCGTAGGGAATTGAGGTCTACCGTGATGTGGGCGCTGGAACAAGAGGAGAAGGAGGTGGTTTCGAGATGAGTTTAAAGGAAAAGCTAGATAGCGGCAAGTTTGTAATCACCAGCGAAGTGGGCCCTCCAAAGGGTGTGGATATTGAAGAGATGCGGGCAGATGCGGAGTTGATGAAGGGCAGAATTGATGGTGTCAATGTTACCGACCAACAAAGCGCAGTAATGAGGTTAGGTTCTCTCGCGGTGAGTCATCTTGTTAAGGACTGGGGAATGGAGCCTATCTTCCAGGTTACGTGTCGCGATCGTAATCGTATTGCGCTACAGTCTGATCTGCTCAGTGCTTCGATTATGGGTATAGATAATGTGTTATGTCTCACAGGAGACCATATGGCTCTTGGCGATCATACCAGTGCCAAGCCAGTCTTTGATCTGGACTCTGTGGGATTATTGAAAGCAGCTATGGGATTAATGGGTGGCTGTGATCTTGGAGGTCAGGAGCTCAAAGGTAAACCAGATTTTTTCCTGGGTGCCTGTGTAACACCAGGAGCAGATCCTCTTGAACCTCAGCTCATCAAGATGGAGAACAAAGTCAAGGCTGGAGCCAAGTTCTTCCAAACTCAAGCAGTATATGAACCAAGAAAGTTTGAGGAATTCATGAAGGAAGCGAAGAAGTTTGGAGTACCGGTGCTTGCAGGAATTATACTGCTGAAATCAGCAGGTATGGCCAGGTTTATGAACAAAAACGTGGCGGGCGTTTTTGTTCCGGATAAATTGATCGAGGAAATGGAGAGGGCGGAAAAGAAGGTCGACAAGAGTATCGAGATAGCTGCTAGGTTAATAAACGAGGTTAAGGGTATGTGTCAGGGTGTGCATATCATGCCTATAGGTTGGGAGAAACGAGTACCCGCGGTACTGGATGCTGCTGGACTCTAGGATCAGGCAGTACCCGATACACCGTCCAGTGAGAGCGGGGGTGTCTCCGCTCTTTCTCCCTTCTATCCGCCTGCTGGCTATTTGCATAGTCTAATAGTAGCGACATCTTTATTCTTATACGATGTGACTGTTCTTACGCCAAGAATTCCCCATCGTCTAAACACATTACTAGCGGAACCTCCTGTTCATTGTTCACCCATTTGTTAATCAACCGAAGAGATACCTTTATTGGTGCCATAACCCTTAAAAATGGTCTCCGTGTTCACATATGCTCAATATCCTTCTACTAAACATTTACCAAATTTTTCTTGTTTACATGACATACTAATAGAGAAGGTAAAAGCATTGTGACAAGATGGTAAAACGATAGCGAACGAGATACTAAGACCACTCCTGTGATGCCAAGAACAAGTGGTTGAGGATCTGAAATAGCCAGTTTGCATCGCTATGGTATTAGTTGTCAATCAATCCATACCTCTACACAAACAAAACTATATACACAATCATCATACTAAAACTGAGGATATGATTTGATTTCTTTGTCTGTGTGTTGGATTGAAGAGACATGGACATTGATTTATGAGTAGCAGTAGAGATGAAAACTGAGACCTGATGGTCTCATGACGGGGAAAGGTGGGCATGTTTATCACTTTGATACTAAAGAACCTACGAGCGCGCCGTACGAGGAGTGCCCTTACGGCTCTTGGTGTTGGGGTTGGCATTGCAGCCATCATTGCCCTTATGACGATATCAGGCAACCTTAAGCAAGAGCTTCGCGCTGCAGCCACAATAACTGGAGGTGACCTGCACTTCTTTCCACCGCATCGTATTGTTGCTCGATTCGATCTATATAAGATTCATCGATCAAGCTCCCAGTCGGGCCAGTAAGACCATCTTGCACTATTAGCA
>JAXHVC010000028.1:0-6589 GCA_034189315.1 Chloroflexota bacterium
GTCGCCACCGTGGTTGCATGTGAGAGGGGGACTGCACCCTGTCTGATTCTATAGGCTTGTTGCTAATAGCTCTCACATATATGGAATCAGCGATCTCCTCATCCACAGCGAATTGCGTACCTGTCAGCTCGAAAACATATGATGGATATCTTTGAATTAGACGGATTGGTGCACCTGGGAGAACCCCCATGGACATTAGCTTCTGTAGTTGACTGGAGTGTGGAGCATGCACATATGCAATCTTGCCGTGTTGATCTGGCTTTATTTGGGTTAGTGGTTGAATGATGCTCTGGGGCATTCTGGACTTATCACGGCAACATCTACCTGGAGGAATGTTCTTACCATGAGGACATACTTTAGGGTGTCCCAACAACGTGCATATGTTCTCATCCAAGTCTCGATCTAATACGTGCTCAAACTTACAGGCCTTATCGTGCATTGATGTATCATGCGTAGAAAGAATGTCAGTTAACAGTCGCTCGGCAAGGCGATGGCGTCTTACCACTCTTCTACCTTCATCCTTGCCGGTTCTTGTAGGAACTACTTCTTCATCTATCTTCGATACGTAGCCCGTTTCTATCAACTGGGAGACGGTGGCCTTATCTGTATCGGGGACCTCATTCTCCCTGATTCCAGATTTGCCTTCCTCTTGAGTTTGGATCCATAAGGTTTCTAGGAACTCTTCAGCATTCTCAGATAGTTCCATGTTTACTCCACTTCTTGATTTTCTTCAGCCACCGGGGTTCGCGAGGGATTTCATATGCGCAGTTGGGACATCGGATTAGGTTGCATCGAGAATGCATGGGACATGATGTGCAGGCTTGCTGCGCCATCTCCTCGTCAAATTCAAAGCCGCACAACGAGCATTTCATAGTGTGACTCCTAAAGTATTCAGCACTCGGTTGAGAACGAATCCAACGAGAAAAGCAAAGGGGAATATGAATGCTGCAGTGGCAAAGGCCACTGCAACCCCTCGTTCTCTAAGCATAACGATGAATTGGGCGACACATGGTACAAACAATGTCAATGTGACTGCGGCTACAACAAGTGGTACACCAATGAGTATTCCCTCTGCGTGTAGATCATATAATCCTGCAGCCCCGAAGTCCCTACGGAAGAATCCATATAGAAAGGCTACAGCACTTTCATCAGGTAACCCTATGCTTCTAACCAATGGTTCTATGGCTCGTAGCACGTAGTCGAAGACACCTGCGAGGTCTCCAAGCCAAAGAATGAAGCTAGCTAATATGAACACCGGCATGACTTCTGCGAAGTACCACTGCATACGGCTGACTGTTTTTGTCATAACGTTTGATAGCTTTGGCAATCTCAGTGGCGGTATCTCCATATAAAAGGACGATCTTCTTCCCGGTAATAGCCTCGCAGCAATAAATCCAACAAGAAGTAGTACGAGGGTCAGAACTACAACCCAAATAATAAGGGCCATTGGGCTGGTCGAGAGTATAGCAAGAACCACGCCCAACTGGGCTGAACAAGGTATCGCCAGTGCAAGGAGAAGAGTGGTCAATATCCTTTCCCTTTGCGTCTCTTGGGTTCGTGTAACCACCGTGGCCATAGTGTCACAGCCGAGTCCAAGAACCATGGGAATCACCGCGCGGCCACTTAGTCCTATTCGCTTGAACACCCTGTCGATGAGCATGGAAAGCCTTGGTAGATAACCGGAATCCTCGATGACTGAGAACACGATGAAGAAGGTCCCTACAATGGGTAGGATGATAGCCACCGCATAAGTTATACCCAGGGTGATAAGACCGTAGTCTCCGACGAATAGGTCTTGGAGTACTTGCCAAGGGATGAATCTTTCTGCTTGCTCATCAAACCAGGGATTTATCCACTCTCCGAAGATAGTCTCTTCAAAAAAGCCTACACCAATTCCAGCGCCAAACACACCAACGAATTGATAAAGGCCTATATACAGAACAAGGAGCATAATGAGAATGCCTGTGAAGGGATTCATCATGGCGCGGCTAATGGTTTCGGCGACACCTTTGCGGGGGCGCACCACCCCGACTGTGGCTGCGGCAACGATTTCACTCGCCTGATGTTGACGGTCTAGGGCAATCACCTGCCGTAATGGTTGGCTGAACTTGCTCCTGGTTTGTGTAATGACTTGCTCTATTGATGAATAGGTTGAGCCTTCGCGTTGTCTCACCAGTTCTTCGATCTCGTGATCACCTTGTAGCAGTAGTAATGCGATAGAACGATTGGATATTAAGTACTCACCCTGCATCAGGATTACGATTTTAGCTAACGGTTCCTCAATATCGCTATATCTGATATTCATTGCCTTAATGTTAGAAAGGTTCTAAGCGCTTGCCTTAATTGCATCTATATTCTCACTACCTGCTTTCATTGCTATAGATATACTGAGCTACGTTGTTACTCAGGTTTCCTATTGCTGGTGACATCTCTCACAGGATAGGGAATCGCTATAATGGGATATCCTTTCTTTTAGTAGTTCTATGCCTTCACCTGTGGTGGCTACTGAAGGGATCACCGGAATACCCAGCTCCTCTTGCAGTTGATCTACATCTATCTGTATGCCCGAAGCTTTGGCTTCGTCCATCATGTTGAGTACCAGTATTACTGGCAGATTCGCTTCGATTAGTTGTATTGTAAGAGGTAACATGCGTTCCACGTTTTTTGCATCTACGACGTGAACTAAGGCATGTGTTAGTTCCGATAACAGTATCGTGCGGGCCACTCGCTCTTCCTCAGTTATAGGGAGTAGTGAATACATACCTGGGGTATCGATAACCTGGTAATCGTAGTCATTGATCCTGGTTGTCCCCCTGGTAATCTCAACCGTTGTGCCTGGGTAGTTGGAAACCACCACATAGATACCAGTGAGACGGTTGAATATTACACTTTTACCTACGTTAGGATTACCAACTAGAATCACTTTTCTTTGTGGGGTGGTAGTATTGCCCTCAGTGGATTCCTCTGTTGAATACACGGGTATACCGAATGCCTTGCCTATGCTTCTGAGAAACCTTACTAACATCAGCATCCCTTTAACTGCGCCGTCATATACTTTGCGCTGTTTGCTATTTATGACCCTTGCATTTGGATGGACATCCGTTTGGCGGATGCTCACCGTGTTTGAAGTAGTAGCGAAGACTCTCCAACCATCCGGGGCGACCATAGGGGCAAATCGAGGCAAACTCAACGAACTTCTCAAGTCTCTGTACTGTAGTGGCGCTTAGTGTGTGTTCTATTCGGCAAGCCTCATCGGTGGCCGTATCGGCATCAATACAAAGTACCTCAGAGAGAAATAGTCTGATGGTCTCGTGCCGGTGGAATACATCCTCTGCAATTCTCACACCTTCAGTCGTGAGACCCACATAGCCATATCTCTCGTGATGTACCAGACCATCTTCCGCCAGCTTATTCAGTGCATTGGTGACACTGGGCATCTTTACGCCTAGAGCTTTACTGATCTGGCTCACTCGTACGGGCTGTTCACCTTGACGGAGCATGGCAATCGCTTCTAGATAGTCCTCCATACTGGCAGTCTGCTGTTTCTTCATGGGACATGCTCCCTTTGTGTAGTTAAAAAGTTAGCCTTAACTAACAATGTAAGTTATCACAAACTGTAGACTTTGTCAATAGGGAGTAGTTGGCTGGTAGATATATGGGTGAAGAGGAGAGATTATCTGCTCATTCTATGATAGGGAGAAAATCAAGCGGAGCTATTGGTAGCGATAACTTGCCCATGATATGAAGTTGGGTGATAATCCCTATACGGCTATCGTACTATCAAAGGTACAGGCCGGGTAGGGGGCGAATTCATTCGTCCCGTATCCTGGGAGGGTCAGAGCCCCCTACGTACTCACCTATTGCAGAGAGATGTTTTCACAACAACAACACTAGAGGTGATGCTAATATCAGCAATGATATCTATTGCAAAAATCTACAGCTGTAATGACGATTGTGTTATGAGAGCGCTGGTGTTGTACTATGCGCTGTTTTTCATAGATACCACTTCCACGATCTTCAGTGCTGTTGCATCATCCAGTTCAAGTGTATTTTGAAGGTCTTCTAGAAACTTCTTTTCTTCTGGCTCTACTACACCGTCGGCTAGTACTAGGTCTGCGGCAATAAAGAAGGCAGCTTGTGTCTCTTCTTTGGTGAGGGTAGTTTTCACCACTTCGAATACCGGTCCTGTTCCCCGCTTTTTAATAAGCCCTGCGACCTTGTTAAGTGTACTTGAAAGGTCTTTCAGGTCGTGCTTTCTGAATGCACGTAACGTAACTAGGTCAGTGACTATGCGATGTATCTCCTCTGGACTTATATCGCCATCTACTGCTACTGCTGCAACTCCTACAGCTGCGAATGCCTCTGCGTTATTCAGGGTTATTGTGCCACTCTCTTTACCCAAAACCTTGTCGAACAGTCCCACTCCTTGACCTCCATATATGTACTCGCAGAAATCATAGCTGGTTGCTTATAAGTTATAGCTTTTCTGATAGTAATCAATTTCTATATATCTCAGGTATACACGAAACCATTGTTACAACCACATTTAAACCGTGATATTCAGGTTACTTATGCAAAACTATACTATCATGCTGATTCTCATGGTGTAAAGAGACGATATGCTAAGGTAAAACGTTTGTGTTGCTATCCGGCCTTTAGATGAAGTATGGATATAATAGTATCCTGGTGAAATAGTAATCACATGAGCAGAGTTTTTCCTTGTCAACTCCTGATAGCATAGGCTACCGATTCCCTCTAAACCGGTAGCCTATGTTTCTAACCGTGTCTACAAAGGTATGATGCCCGTCCTCTATCTTTGCTCGCAGCCTTCTTATGTGGACGTCAACAGTTCTCTCACCTCCGTGATAGTCAGGGCCCCAAACTCCATTCAGTAGAGCGGGACGCGAGAACACTCTACCCTCATTAGTAGCCATGAATCTAAGGAGTTCATACTCTTTGAACGTGAGATAAATGGGGGTGCCAGCTATGGTGACTTGACATCTATGCTCATCAATAATGAGATCTCCATATTGTCTTATGCTGATTTGATAGCGTTCTGGTGAGGTCTCACGGAGGAGTCTGTGCTCAATCCGTGCAATTAATTCGTTTTCTTCTATTGGTCTCACAACAAAGTCATCTATATAGCGAAGCTTCTTGATATCATTCAGCTCATCTGGCATGAGAATGAGTATGATTGGAACTGGCCATTGCTGTTCAGTTTCACTCAACGGCTCCTGGGGGAGGGCTCTTGAGGCAAACATCTTCCGATCTATCAACAAAATTTCGGGTGGGATGGCCCACTCCGCAATCTGATATAATAATCTATCGGTTCTTGCAATCGCACGGGCAGAGAATCCCCTGTTCTGAAGAGTAGAGATTATCTCCGATCTCTCCTCATTGTCAAACGCGATTACAAGTATCTCGTTTGATACGGAGGTCTTCTGTTCTGCAGTGGTCAACGGCAAATTCATGGATGCTCTCCTAGCAAATGTGGCTATCTTGATCTCTCAATACTTGTCTCATGCCTGTTGATGGGTCTCTCTAGTATCTTGGTTTTTCGTTAGATAGATACATCATTTCATGGCTTCTGGCGGATAGACCAAAATGACTTTAAGGAATAGGGTTATCGTGTTAGTTTCAGTGTGTCATGTTTCATTGTACCTTCCTTCGTAGATTGGATTTCAGAAGGAATTATCAAAGAGCTGTCTCCTTGGAGCGATAGCATAAAGCAATCCAAAGAGCGTACATCGTTGTTTTTAGAAATCTTAATAACGCTGTTTAGCAAAGGCGATGTCCTAAACCACTGCCATTTTTAAGGGGATGACCTAACGCCCCTCCCCACTTTTTAAAACAATGCCATTACAGATATGATGCTGGGGCGTCGCAATCACATCCTAATGAACAATGCACATATTCCCTGTCTCTAAGGACATGATCTTCTAGAGACTTTAGCGAGGCGAAATCCTTTCGTTCTACAAGAGTCGCTATCTTACCGCTCCGCATTGTTACGATTCTGTCGCTAATCTCTTCTGCTTCAGCTAGGTTGTGTGTGACTAATACTGTCGTTATTTTTCGTTCCTGCTGGATGCAGCGAATCTCTCTTCTGAGGCATTCACAGGTTCCCCTGTCCAAACTATTCATTGGTTCATCGAGGAGGAGAACCCTAGGCGATATCGCTAGTGATCTTGCCAATGCTACCCTTTGCTTCTCCCCTCCACTGAGGTTCTTAGGGTATCTGTGTTTAAGGTGCTCAATCTTTGTTAACCTGAGTAATTCCACTACCCTCGATTCGATTCGCCGCTTTCCTCGTTTTTTCGCTCTCAGCCCATACTCAATATTTTGAGCTACAGTTAGGTGTGGGAATAGCGCTAGTCCTTGGAATAGATAGCTGAGCTGTCGCTCCTGGCAAGACTTATCATTCATGTTTATACCATCGAAGAGTACATCCCCCTGGTAGTCTATCAATCCTGCAACTATATTGAGCAGAGTGGTCTTTCCTGCACCGTTAGGTCCCAAAATAGACAAAAGTTCTCCATCCGAGATCATTAAGCTCAGATTGGCTAGTGCATAATTAGTAAGGTTTCGCAAT
>JAXHVC010000029.1:0-15714 GCA_034189315.1 Chloroflexota bacterium
CCATCAGACGCTACCAGAAGGAGTAAAACCTCAGGTGATCTTTCACGGGAGTGAACCGATGCTGGCGCGTGAAGCTGTGTTTACGGGAATCCAGGAGTTCCAAGATAGATTTCTGTTTGGGGTGCAAACCAATGCCACCCTCTTGGACGACGATGCGATATCCTTCCTCACCAATCATGGGATCGGGATCGGAATCTCCCTAGACGCCCCCAGCGCCAATTTGGCCGATCAGACACGCAAGAATTGGAGTGGACACGGTTCATTTGATAGCGCAGTCCATGTAATGGAGCAACTAGGTAGCTACCCCGCTTTCAATGTGATCACCACCGTTACGAGTCTAAACCTTGGGTCTCTTTGTGATATGGTGGATTTCTGCCACCGCTATGGTGTAGGCATATTGATGTTGAATCCCGTGCGCATTACCCAGAAGGGTGGACAGGAACTTAAACCCGAAAATGGAGACCTGGCTTTGGCCTTCTGTAAAGCCTTAGATCGCTCTTATCAGTTGTATGAACAAACAGGCCGAAGGATCATAATTGCCAACTTCGCGAATGTCCTGGCTGGTATACTAGGCCCAACCAGTCGGCGTCTAATGTGCGACATTTCCCCTTGCGGAGGCGGACGTTGCTTCTTTGCAGTCTCGGCACACGGGGATGTGTTTCCATGCAGCGAGTTCCTCGGGTTCTCAGAATACAATGGAGGGAACTTGTTCGAGCAGGACTTGGAACATATTCTGGCCAGTGCCCCATTCAAAGCTGTGACCGAACGAAAGGTTGAAAACATAGTACCCTGTACAAGTTGCGCAATTCGGCACTTCTGTGGAGCTCCCTGTCCAGCAGAGGTCAAGGCAATTACTGGTGAGCTGAATGCTCCTAGTCCATACTGTGAATTCTATGAAGAACAGGTACGCTACGCCTTCAGAGTGATCGCTGAGGAGCGCGCGGAAGCCTATCTATGGGAAAGCTGGCAAGAGGAAACGGAGGAAGTATTCCAGTGGGTAGGGTGATAATTCACTCAGGGAAAACACTGGCCCCCACCTGTTTGGATATGCCCACCCCCAGCATCCGTAAAGAGGATTTCAAGGTGTAAGCCACGTACCCAGAACCTCCAAACACAAAGAAGCTAACCTTCCCAGAGAAGGTTAGCTTCTAACCATTAAAATGACAACACACTTCAGATTGTATTGGGCAGAGCAAACCGAGCGTCAGACCGAGAATTAAGCCCCTCACACAGAAGACTATCACCTGAAGAACTAGATGATTCCGTCACCCTTTAGCTTATACCTCTCCTCTGGCGAATAGCCAAGCACCTCAGAAAGAATCTCATCATTGTGTTGGCCAAGCTCAGGGCAAGGGGCATCAAGTCTACCTGGTGTTTCGGAGAACTGTATTGGGATACCAGGCACATCCACCTTACCATAGACAGGATGGGGCACGCTGGTCAGCATTCCCCTCGCCTCAAGCTGGGGATCACGGTTAACCATGTCTGCATCTTGGACTATACCACAGGGAATGCTCTCCTTGGAAAGAATGTCTATGACCTCAGCACTGGTCCTCTCCTTCATCCAATCTCGTAGTATCTGCCTCAGGGGATCGGCCTCTATCAGGCGCTTGAGAGGATTATTAAATCGTACATCCTCAACCAAAGCCTTACCACCGATTATTTCGGCCAATGACTTCCAGTGCCTTTCCACCATGCCAGCAGCAATGACAACATATCCATCCTTGGTGGCATAGGAATTCCATAGGGGGCTACACCTTTCAGGATCAGTCATTATGCCATCGAAGGTTGTTCCAAGTGCCTTCTCTATGACATCCCTAGAATCACCCTCTGCTCTGCGCTCTGCAGCAGGGAAATTGTGCATATACATCACATCTTGCATCGACACATCTACTAGCTGTCCTTCACCAGTCCGCTCCCTATGAAATAAGGCCATGCATGCACCAAGAGCAGCATACCCACCAGACACCATATCACCCATGAATATGCCGGGGACCTTATCCGGCTGCCGATTGGCCCATAGTATTCCTCCGGTTGCCTGTGCTATTATGTCAAATGCCGTATGGGAACTATTGGGACCATAAAGACCAAATCCCTTGATGCTGACATGTACGAGCCTAGGATTGATCTCCTTGAGAACCGGATAATCCAAGCCCATTCTTTCCATCACACCAAGAGTGAAGTTCTCCACCAAAACATCACTCTTTTTTATTAGGTCCTTGAATATCTCACGACCCTTTTCTGTCCTCATATTCAGGGTTAGGCCCTTCTTGTTTCTGTTCATTAGTGACATCAGCTTGTCTTCATGGGGAATGAAGGACACGAACTGCCTGAGTTGTTCGCCATAGGGAGGCTCTATCTTTATTACTTCTGCTCCCATATCAGCAAGGTGTTGGGCACAGATGGGACCAGATAGAAACTGCGATACGTCGAGAACCCTTATACCTTCGAATACTTTCTTCACTCTGTCCTCCTTGACCACCCGTAGAAAACATACCCCGCAGGGAATCTACCTAGGCGGGGTGTATAGAATTGCTATTCGATTTCACATCCAAAGACCGGATTCTTCACCATTAATCATCCGTCCCCATTTCCCCAATTGGCCATGTCACTTCTATTCGTTTTAACGACTAAGAATCAATCCTTAGGTTTCTATTCCCGAACAGTTAGTACCTCTAGGGATTAAGGGCATATGATTTCATTGTGATACAGTCTTAATATCCAGTATGTCTAACGGATAATGATGTCAGTAAAAAAAGCACAAATAACACAGCAGAGAAAGTATAGATGTTAGTGATTTACCCTGTCTTGATAGAGAGAAACTAGGTTGTCATACCTTCTTCTAATATATTGTGCACTAAATACTCTGTAAATAGTCGCCATACTGAACCAAGTAAGATAGGATCTTAGCAGCCCGTTCAGGAGTGGGATATATCATAATCCCATGTTTCTTAAGCTCCTTCACAGCTCTTGGTTCTTCGGCACCTGGAAGCCCACCACCAACGCCTGCAATAACGGGTTTGCCGTATGACTTCACGCGTTCAACCAATCCACTAACACCCTGAGTGAGCTCCAGCTCCTCCATCTGCCTGGCATACTCGAGCGCCTTTTCCCTGAACTCCTCAGGATAACCCTCTAAGGCAGCTCCAGCGGGGAAACCAAGGCTGGATATTGCTAATACAGCATCGACGTTTTCATCCTTCAATACAGCACCAATGCATGCATATGTCTTATCTAGTGTACCTATCATATCGACAGGATTGGCGTGAGACCATAATTCAGGTAACCACTTGCTTATCTTCTGAATTGTTTCATCTGTCAATTGTGGCACTGTTAGTCCACGCTGCTCTGCAGCATCCACTGCAATAACACCAAACCCTCCACCCATAGTGACAATGCCAACCCTATTACCCCTAGGCATTGGTTGAAGGGCAACCACACCAGCTACATCCAAAAGGTCCTCCACCTCATCCACGCAGATAACACCAACCTGTTTGAACGCCGCATCATATGCAGCAGCAGAGCCAGCTAATGAACCTGTATGAGAATGGGCCGCCCTTGATCCTGATTTGGTGCGACCTACTTTCAATAGTATTATTGGCTTCTTCCTGGTGGTCTCTCTAGCTATTTCCAGGAATCTTCGTCCATCCTTGAGACCTTCAACGTACCCAATTATCACATCGGTATCAGGGTCCGCTGCCAAGTACTCAACGTAATCCTCAAAACCCAGATCTGCTTCATTACCACTACTAACGAACTTACTAAAACCCAAGCCCCTCTGATATCCAAGGCCGAGTACATAACCACCAGCATTCCCACTTTGGCTTACTATGGCAATAGAGCCCTTGGGAATATGGGTCATACTATACGGTGAGAGCAGACCCATGGATGATATATTACAGCCTGTGTTTACAATTCCAAAGCAATTGGGTCCCACAAAACGGATACCAGCTTCCCTGGCAATCTGAAGCACCTCGGCTTCCAGCTTCTTGCCTTCTTCCCCCATCTCCCTAAAACCGGCCGTTATAATTACAGCCGACTTGGTACCCTTCTCTGCACAATCTTGTATGGCAGCAGGTACGTACTTAGATGGTACGACGATAAAAGCAAGATCAACCGGCCCAGGTATATCCTTCAAATTCTTATACGCAGGCAATTTGGAAACAGTCTCCTCGCTCCTGGTAACAGGATATATATCCCCCGCGTATCCTTTATTAATAAGGTCGTTGATAACGCCAAACCCCCATTTAGTAGGGTTATTCGATGCACCAAGAACAGCAATCGACTTCGGGTTCAGTAGAGCATCAAGCTGCTTAACAACGGCACTATCCATAATTCTTGTACTCCTATTCTGCTAATGATTAACTAGTGATATTTGTCAAGACCATGAGCGAGGGACATGTATACAAGAGTGAGACCTACTCGCTTTCGGAACTACTATAACAGAGGCTGGCATCATCCATCCTCTGACGTTCCAGGCTCCTAGGATTCAACCATATCTCCGGTTGATACTCCAGAAACGGACTTGGATATATGTTAGTACCCTTATATGGAGTCTTTCCATCATCCGGCCCA
The DNA here is from genome assembly GCA_034189315.1 of Chloroflexota bacterium. Classification (GTDB taxonomy): domain Bacteria; phylum Chloroflexota; class Dehalococcoidia; order UBA2247; family JAXHVC01; genus JAXHVC01. The sequence goes on from JAXHVC010000029.1 coordinate 4,576, forward strand.
AACCAATAGGCGTTAAGGGAATCCCCCTCGGTAAACAGATTCCACTGGGGATCGATGATCTCCATCCAGGTTGCCCAATACGGTATCATTCTAATTAGGGCCAATAGATCATACTGCAAGTGAACACCGGCCCGCTTGGCCAAGTTTACCAGTAGTTGAACCAGTCCAGCCCAGAACTCTCCACCTGTCATATACGTAGTAAAATCTATGATGAAAGCCCCTGTCATACCCTCCCGTTCCGATACGTGGATGATAGGATCAAGGAATTTTTGGAACTCCTCACTAACAGCGATAAAAGCATCTTCTTCACTTAGACCGCTCAGTAATCCCAAATTACCCCGGCAAGCGTCTACCACATCTTTATAATTCGAGCTCATGATGCCTCTCCAGAGCTGTATTACTCCAGGTCGAAGCTGCTCAGTCCTAGCAGAAGAACCCCCATAGAAATTGATGCCGAAGTCAACTAAGGTCAATACATCGTCATAGGAATATAGGAAGTTACCCTGGTGTACATCCATATTCAATACCCCGTAGCAAGAAAATGGATGCCACCATGCTCTGTAGCCACGTTTTAATACGAGTGAAGAGTTGTATCCCATGGCACCGATGAAATCCAGCCAACTATACACTTCTTCTGGCTTCGATATATCCAGGTCTACAAACTTGAAGTATATCCACATTCTCTCCATAGTCAGGAGGCTTTCTGTCGTATAATCCCAATATATCTCAGGAACATGCAGCTGGGTCTGCAAGCCGTGACGTTCCAGGGAATTATGTGTCATCTGCATTACGGTGCCTTCATAGGCAAAATCAGTCTCATCAAGGGAGGTTGCCTGACCATAATCACGGATAATCTCCATCGGGCTCACATCGGCAAGCAGTTTTATAAATCTGCCTAATATCTTGAACAAAATCTCCAAAACCATTGCAATGGGTTCAAGTATACGATAGTCCCTTTCGAAGAGAGCCTTTGTTCCAGGTCTCTGGACCTTAACAACAGCTTCTCTTCCATCCTTGAGCACAACACAGTGCACTTGAGCCAACGAAGCAGCTCCAATTGGTTCTAGATCGATATATTCAAACAGTTCCTCCGGTGGTGCACCTAACTCATCTTGTATAACTGTCCTTACAGTCTCATAACTAATAGGAGGGAGATAATCACATAGCTTGGCAAATTCTGCCATCCAGTGACGAGGAACAACTGCTGCCATGGATAATATTTGGCCAAGCTTGATAAACGCAGGCCCTAGATTCTGAAAAGCTATGGTGAGCCTTCTAGCAACATTAGGTCTTTCACCCACCTGATAGGTATGATTGAAAACCTTCCAACCAGACAAACGCCTGATTGGATACACCAACCAATCGCCAATCCAGAGTAATATCGCCAGAGTCAGACTGACAACTATAACTCCAGCCCGAATCAAGTGGCCACCAAATGCCTTGTTCAGGAATAGAATTGCGATGGCCACAGCACAGAAAATGATGATTGTTCCAATGGTACCAGCTACAGCAATACCACAACCCAAAAGTAGCACAAACAATCCGATATATGTCAGGTCTGGCAATCCGCTCAAGAGTTTAGCAACAAACGAACGATTTACGCTACGCTCATTGGCCTCCACGCGCCGCTTATCGCGTTCCCTTTTCTCCCTGAGCTTACGTAGCATTATATCCCTGGTTGCTTCTTTCTCTACGCCGCGTGTGTTGATCATAACCACCCACTCCTTACAGCTATCAGGGTGCTCTTGATTAATGCACCCTACCAAAGACTATATCCTTAATAAACTAAATTAAGGCTGTAACAAGCCCTAATCAACATTGTTCTTTCTAACACCCTAGTTCACGAAGTCCTTCGTTTATCATCCTACTCTGATTTGCCACCGCATCACGAACCAGGTCTTTTCTATCGATAGCCGGTCCAGTAAGTTCATATAGGTCCTTCAACCATGAGGCAGGACTCGAAGTTGAAGCATTCACAATTTTAAGCTGGCCACTGGATACCGCCTTGTATTGAGCTGAGATGGTGCCTCCACCGATCAACATGGTCTTCATAACGTCAAATTCTCCCCATATGCCCACTAATCGATCTGTTTCCTCATCGGTAGCAAGCCTGAATAGAAATATATCTGGCAACGGAAGCACCTCCATAGTCCAAGGTTTGATTCCCTTGATCTGAAAACACACCTTATTGCCAACCAATAGGGGAAGTCCTTTCTGAAACCTGCTTTTAATCTTCTCATTCTGGGTAAGTTGAGCAAATATACCTTGGTACATCGAATTGTAGAACTCAACGAACACTTCATCTGAAATCTGACGTTGCCTATTTCTAACAAGAGCCATCTCTACCCTAGTCGCAATATCAGATGGCAATTTGGCGAAAATTGGGATTGCTTGCATCATACCTCCTTAACGTTACCAACTTGCTATCCCACGACATTTTTAGCAGAGAGCGACGAATTTGTCTCAGAGTTACCTACGCAGTTTTGCGAGTGACATAAGCCATAATCTTCTTCACGTATCCTATCTTGGCTTCTGGGACTAACCCAAACATCCGGTTCATATGGCAATGGAGGACTTGGATACACATCGGTTCCTTTATATGGTTCATTACCATCATCATTGCTAAAATAGTATCCCTGAAGCGAGCCACCCTCTGCAAAGAGGTTCCACGTTGGATCCACAATCTCCATCCAAGTGGCCCAGTATGGCACCATCCGTATTGTGGCCACTTTTTCGTATCCGAAATGCACCTCACCCCTTTTTGCTATACCGCGAAGCATATCAACCAAACCCCATACAAAAGACCCACTCACCATGTATGTAGTGAAATCGGTTATGAATTGCCCTGTCATGCCTTCTTGCTCTGGGCAATGTATGATTGGCTCAAGAAACTTCTGCCATTCCTCTATAACCACCCGACGAGCCTCTTCCGTTTCAGCTGCACCCAATAGCCCCCAATTGCCAGTAACCGCTTCTACAACATCCTCATAATTGGCACTTTGTATCCCACGCCAAAGCTGGGTGATTCCAGCCCTGGTTCTTTCAATCTCCGATCCAGCCCCACCCCAATAGTTAATACCAAAGTCGACCAATGAAATAGCGTCATCGTAACAATACAAGAAATTGCCATGATGAACGTCGATGTTCACCAATCCATAACGTGAGAAAGGCCACCACCAGGCACGATATGCCTTTTTCATAGCAAGGGAGGTATCATATCCAATGCTCTTTAGGAAATCCAAATATGTCCGGACCTCCTCATTCTTTCCAATGTCCATATCAACCAGCTTGAAATACACCCACATCCTCTCCATGCATAATAGGCTCTCAGTGGTGTATTCCCAAAACACACTTGGTACATGCAACTGCGAGGATAGTCCATGACGATCTAAGGCATTACGGGTCATCTGCATTATGGTGCCTTCGTAAGCAAAATCCGTTTCGTCAAGGGAAGTCGCCTGTCCATACTCCTGCAAAACCTCCACCGGTTTTATGTCTTCAAGCATCTTTATTAGCTTGCCTAGAACACCAAACAACAGCTCGAGTATTTCAGCCATTGGTGTGAGTATTCTGTAGTCTCTTTGAAGGTTCGTTTTAAGGTTTGGACGCTGCACCTTTAGCACAGCATCTGTTCCATCATTTAGTACAACACAGTGCACCTGAGCTAGTGAGGCTGCACCAATAGGTTTTGGGTCCACCCATTGAAACAGCTCATGTGCAGGTGCTCCTAATTCCTGCTCAATTAAAGCCTCCACTTTCTCATAGCTCTCTGTTGGCAAATAGTCACAGAGCTTGGAGAATTCGGACATCCATGAACGTGGGACAACTGCTCCCATAGAAATCATTTGGCCCAACTTGATAAAAGCTGGGCCAAGGTATTGAAAAGCCATCATGAATCTTCTGGCAATGATTGGTTTTTCTTTGGGTTCGTAGATTCCATTTGCCACACGCCATCCGGACAGAACCCTAATTGGCAATACCAACCAGTCGACTATGTACATTCCTATAGCCCATGTGAAAGCAGATACTATCTGAACAGCTCTGACCAAATGTCCACCAACTGCTTCATTTGCTGCCAGAACAAATGCAATAGCTGCACAGATGACTAGTAGAACGCCAATGCCTCCCGATTGTGCCAAGCCAACTATCAAGAGAAGTATGGATAAACCAAGTAAACCAAGGGTCTGCGATGCCATACGTAATTTGCGTAACATTGACAGTCCCGATGCCCTCTCCAGCTCTTGACTCCTTACCCTTTCTTGCTTCTCACGCAGCTTCCGTAACATCATTTCCTTGCCAATATCCCAATCGGCCTCACGCTGAATCATCCCAGAACCTCCTGAAGAACCTTCTTGAATGGATCATTCACCAATCATATTAATCATGGTTAATACTATAGAAAAACCCTCCAATATAACTATATCTCAGTCCAACTACATGAATATTTCAGGATTAACATCCCAATTTATTCAATGCCAAGTTTATCTCAGGTGCACCCCGTTTCACCGCAGCTTCTATTACATCCTTTCTATCCAATACAGGACCTATAAAGGAAAAGAGTTCTCGTATACCCTTTGCGGGATTCGAGGAAGACGCATTTACAGTTCTTATTTTCCGCTTTACTATTGCTTGATAGCACATCTCGGTATCAGATTTTCCAGCAATCATCGCCGTAATAGTTGCCCAATCCATAGCAAATCCTGGCAATTCGTTTGCAGCACCATTCTTAGTCACTGACCAAGCCAATACCTGAGGAACTGGCACTACCTCAAGCAACCATGGAGTCGTTTTTTCAATATAGAAACAAATCTTTATTCCAGTGACGGAGCTATGCTGGGTATCAAATATATTCTTCACCCTGGGATTTTTAGAGACCTCTGTGAATAATGCACCTATAATTACTGAATACGCTTCTAGTAGTGCATCTGCGGTAATTTGGCCATCCCTTGTCTTTAATATGGCCTTCTCAATTCGTGAAGCTACATCATGAGAAAACTCGGGGAACAATGGAATGATTTGCATAATAATCCTCCGGCGTTACAAAGCAGAACTGAGTAGCAGATACTAGACATTGGGGACAAGCAGCAGTAAGCAGCAGACGACTGCTGCATTTTTAAGAATAAACCTGTTAACCCCACTTGGAATCCCATCTCCCCACCCTATCTACTTCAACTTTTATCCAGCAAGAACGCGTATCGAAGAACTCATCTCACTTCGTCTACCCCCACTCTTGATAACACCCCCCGGACTCACGCATTCTCGCTCAATTTCCGGGATCATCAACTGAGGTTTAGGTCCCTGCCCAAATTCATGTACTAATAGAGTTTCTCCAAATCCTATCTACGATTCTTCCTTCTTTTTTTCCTTTGGTTCCTCCTCAGCATGTTTTTGGTAAACGAGCCTGTCAACTCGTTTCTCTTCATCTTTGGTAGCAAAAACATCTGCCGATCTCATTTGATAAAAACCGCCAGCACCCCATCCTGCCTGCTGTGATACATCATAGCGACGTACTTCTGTTAGAGCATTATATTTAGGGCACTCGCTCCCATCCATATCAAATCGCACCTTTTTACCTCGTGCACCAGGTTTTTCGCTAGGAATGGCTTTACATATCCCTTCAAGCTCGCTTAGCAATTGGACGAAGTTTGAGCAATAACCGCAAGTTTTTGGTACTTCCTTCTCTGCCATCTGCCGTTTACTCCCTTCCAATAATAATCAGCGCCCCATTTAATTCGGGGCGCCACTGGTGTCCTTGTGTTAGATTTCTTGTATGGTCCTCTCGATTATTCCTTCTTGAGTAAGTGCATTCAATTCAACAAAGTGAGCACTATACCCCGCCACCCGAACAATCAGCTCCTGGTATTTCTCCGGCTCTACCTGAGCAGCTCTTAAAGTCTCATTATCTACCATGTTAAATTGGACATGAGCAATATTCAGATCGTACCAAGTCTTCATATAGTTCATCCATAGCTGAAACCCCTTCTCTCCAGCTAGTTGACTAGGGGACAGTCTTTGATTGAGTAAACATTGCTTGAGCTGCCTATGGTCTATCCTAGAAACAGATCTTAGCACTGCTGTCGGACCTTTCTTATCAAAGCCAGCACCAGGTGATATCCCTCCATCATAGAGTAGATCCCCTTGTCTTCTCCCATTAGGTGTAGCTGGCATCATAGCTCCCATGGCATATGCCGAAGCGTTTTCTGGCAAGGTCATCCATTTCCCACCATCGGCTTCTTTATTCCTACCACACTCCTCAGCCACTGCTTGGTAGCACATTGCAGCCACCTTGTCAGCCTCTTCATCATCGTTGCCAAATTTAGGCACATTGATAAAATCCTGCCTCATCTCAGCATAGCCAAACCAATTTGCAGCCAAGGCTTCTTTTAACTCGGCCATGGTATATTTCTTGTCATCATAGATCATCTTCTTTATGGCATACATACAGTCCACTGTATCCGCGAACATAGGAAGCGTAATCCACGCATTTGATAGTGGCTGAGATCTAGCGTCTACCATATCAATGCCACTCTCTACACAACGCTCAAAGAGACAAGAACAAAATACATTCTGCCAGACCCTAGCTTCTACGTATCTTGCTTTGGTTCGTACTCTTGTAGCCAAGGCATATGCATGCCTGAATTGTTGTCTCCAACAATCAAAGAATTCTTCAAATGCCTGGCACTCAGCAGGATCGCCGGTATGCGGCCCCATTTGTAGACCATATACACTTGGCTCAAATCCGTCATTCAAGGCAAGTATCATAGGCATAATGCCCCAGATGTATCCTGAATACTTGATACCCTGACCACCTCTTCCTTTTACTACCCCAGGAGACATACAAACCACATTGGCATAACTTCTCGCCTCCTCCAACGTTGCCCCATAGTTGGACATTAGGGTGTCCATAGATACTCCCTCATGTTGGAAAGAAGGATATCCCAATCCTTGCCTAACGGTTTCGTAACACGCTCTTAGCGTTGATACCCTAGCTTGTGGATGATATCTGAACATATAAGAAGGTTCACCAACGCGCACCAATCTACAAGCTTCAAGTATAGCCTCAGTCAGATCGTTACATGCATCCTTTCCATTAGCATCAACTCCTCCCAATGTGAGAGTTGGTAATGTTAGTGGCGCACCCTGAAATGCAACTCCAGCAATCCAAGGAAATATTGCCGTGATCTCATATATTCTGAGGTTGTTCTCCCCCATCAACTCCACAGCCTCATCCCTTGTCATCGTCTTCTCTTCTAGAACATCCCTCCGATAATACGGCCAATAGATTTGATCTGTACGCTGCGACCATCCAGCATGCGGACGATCTATCCATTTACCAGCTACATGAACAAAGTGTTCACACTGAACTGCTTCATGGAGGTTTTCTACCGGACGAGCCGGTACTTTGGCACATATCTCAGATATCTTCATCAGCTCGGCTTTGCGTTTTGTATCTGTCTCGAAATTCTCTGCTATTATTTTCGCCAATCGACCATATCTATTGGCCCAAGTGATTACAGCCTCCGCAGCAATCTTCATTGACCGCCACTGATCTACTTTTTCTATTAAATGGAGAGTATCTGGGGTACCAGGACCAGATCCCAAAAGCACTTCTGCCTCATCCAGTTTTTGTGCAATTTTCTGAATTATCGTCTCGATCCCATTTTCAAACACATAATCATAATCTACCACTGAACTACTTGTTGAATCAGCTGGCTGCCACCCCATTGCAGGTCCTTGCTGGATACAAGCTACCTCCTCCTCGGTTAAGTACCTTTCTACTTGTACTTGGACGCACTTATCTCTCCAGTATTCCACCATGGGTGTAACCCAATGTTTCTCTTCTTCTGGCACTGTCTGTCGAGGATCATGGTAAATCTGTTCATTGAGCGAATATGCAAACTCTGTATACCAAGTTAATTCATTTGGTCGAGCTGCATGATAACCTACAATTTGAGATTCATCTACGATGAAGATCGGCATATTCTCAAGCACTTCTTTAAGTCCCAATGCTCGCCTTTCGGCCTCGGGTTTGCCCTGTGTTTTCAAATGGGATTTTGTGTACCAATACGAACGGTCCAGTCCTGCTACCACACCAGGTTGATACGCACCACCAGTTGTGCCCTTGGACCATACTGCTTTTCTTAGGTAATCAAGTCTACTTGATCTATTCCTTTCTGCTTCCCACCACCAAGATTCTTGACTATCTTGATTGGTTGCCGATCCCTGCACCATTGCGAATCCTCCTTAGACAATTTGGCTCCATCTGAATAACACCAGTCTTTAAATATACTGTACAAAATCAGTTTTATGATAGCACAAATGTATCATTCTTACTATACCATAGTAGCTTCTTTTAGCAATATGTTAGATTAATTACATATAACTCGCTGGTATTACTAGTCCACCCGATTACCTAATTGTTTAATCTCTTCCACACTGAAATCATCAACCTTTATACTATACAGCCTTATCGATTTTCATCTATATTAAATTGTTTCTGTCTCGTTTATCCAAGCCTGCCGTCCCAATAATATCTTAACTAACCACTATTATGCAATATACAAGTTCTCCAAAATCCTTTTCCATGGGAATACACTAATACGATTAGGTCTTTAGCTCCCCTATGATTGAATTCACAGCCTGTGAAAACTCCCTTGCATATTCTCTTGGGTAGATTGGAGTCCTCACTCCCATCTCGATTGAATTGAGGGCTTCAGTCTACCCATAGATGGATTACTGTTTGGTATCTTTTGAAACCCCATGAAAGAAAAGACCCTTTGCTAGTATTACTCTTGGGGAGCAAAGGTCCTAATCGTTAAACTAATATCAGCATGTGATGTGAGGTACTCGGTGAATCAGGCATGCCAATGTTTGGCATATAGTGATATTAAAAGAAGCTGAAGCAAGTCTAAATGTATCACCAATCAACAAAACTTAGTACTAATGACCTTATGAAGGAGTTAAGAGGGCAGGTGAGGTACATCTCCCTTTCTTGAACAGAGGACCATCGATAATAATCCTTATCTGAGATTCCACACTGTCTTTCCAAATCAAGGAAGATTCATTTGTCACAACCCAAGCAAAGCTATGGTGACTATTCATGCAACCTTTGCTGAGCTTGCGTATTCTGAAGTACTTAGGAGTTGCAAACAGCTATCACTATATCATTTGCAACTAATATGAATAATTTGTTCAAATGCCCAATTAGTCGTTTTCATTATTCACCCACGCGGCGATACTAGCGATCCAATTCTCCATCTAGTGGTTCGGGCCACAATTCGTATTTCTCTACATTTGTATCAGCTATGGCTAGACAATTATTCGCCGAGCTCTCAGAATCCACAACAGGCGCAACAATCTCCCGGTCAATCGATAACACAGAAATAACTAACAATATCCAAGTAAAAAGAAATGCACGCACCCATCTCATCGACCGCTTTCTCCTAATGCTTATGGGCCAATGTACCCAAAGCTGTCCACTCGATTCTATTTGGTCCCATCCATTGTCTTATTGCAGGTTTTATCTCTTTTTCTCATGTATCCCACAGAAGACACAATGTTCTTTAATTCCATACCGATTATAAGAAAACCAGGTATCGCTATTAACACCAGGAATCCGGTTCGTGTTTGCGCGAAGTCCACGAACTGTCCAACTAATGGAATATGCATCCTTACGACACCATCAACCGCCCCAGCAGGAATACTATATGGATCTGGCTCACTATTTGCATCACCTTTCGTACGAAATGATGTCTTATCATACTCATCCACAACTTCTACAACCCTATGAGTTACTGTCTTATCGTGCCTTCCGTACGGCTTATATGCAATGATATCCCCAACATCAATTGACTCTGCTTCTACTTCCTGTAGTACCGCAACGCCACCAATCTCCAAAGCTGGTTCCATGCTACCACTCTTTATGGTGCCTACTTGCCATCCGAACTGTGGTGCAAAGAAAACAAGAGAAGCCACCACAATCAGTGTCATTAGTACTCCGAAACCAACACACCGAGCGAATACCACCACATCCTTCAATGTATCCCTCTTCATTGAGCAATACCACTAGTCACTCTATGGACACCTATACATGTCTACCGTCTTTAACAATAACAGGATGCCCCCAAAAAATGGGGGCATCCATTATCATGAGTCTGTGTTTCCTGTTTTCACCAATGAATTTGCATTAAGATGAGAATAAAGCGTACATCACATCCCAGCACAAAGTATCTCCCTGCATAGCATTGGTTGGCCAATATTTAAACATTGGATCGCCCTGCCAATCCTCATCCTCAATCTGTAGTAGATGTACACTTACATATATATAGCTATCCGCGTTCTCCCCCAGTACACCAAGATAAGACATACTAGACTCAGATTCGGAACCTGTACCTAGTGAGTCCATCATCCCATTTAATTCCTCTATCTCAATCCATCCACTCTGTGCAAATTCGTCATCTTCGATCTGGCCATTGCCCTCAGTGGCAGTTCCAACCCCGTTATCTGGATTATCCAGGACCCCATCACCATCTTCGTCAAACACCATAGTAACAACGTCTAGCCATTGAGCCATTTCGCCATTGGCACCAAAGTCTGCCCCGAGTCCAGCAACAGTCAAGCCACCTATCTGCCCACCGCATTCAGCAACGTGTTCAGGTTCGTTAGTAGTAACACATGTATCCTGGGCACTGGGATTGGTGCAAATGGTTTCACATGTTGCTGCGGCACAGTTATCCTCACACGCATCCACATCGGTCTGATCACAGTCTCCGGAGTCACCTTGATCACATGGAGATTCCTCGCTTGCGGTTTCACAGGGAACACAAGGCTCATCCACAACAACATCCATCGCATCCTCAACACCTAGTATATTCTGGTACTCCATGTATAGAAGCCCCTCCACACAACCCACATTAGAGACTTTTACGTAATAGTCGGTGGTATTACATGGTGTCACACAATCAAGACAAATACTGGCCCCCACACAAGGATCATCAGCATCATTAACCTTGAGATCCATTGTGCCTGCTGTGATCTTGTTGCCTTCGCTGGTCTCGCTATCAGGATAGTCAGCAAAGAAGCCTGCCCCAATCACAGCCCCTATTAATCCTATTATCATCAGGCTTGCTAATATCTTTC
>JAXHVC010000003.1:0-57133 GCA_034189315.1 Chloroflexota bacterium
GGGTCTTGGGCTGCTAATACCCTGCTCGCACCGAGATCTACACAATGGTTGGCGCAGTACCCACTGTTACAGCAAGCGCTGCCAGCGAAGAAACAACTACACAGGAAGGTTCTTACGTGTACGTTGGAACAGGCACAGGGCTCTATGGACAAATCATAACCCCTGGTGTATACGAGGAATTCAATGCACCGTCCCAGGGTATTCCACTAGCCATATTGATTCCTGTAACCATCGGCCTGATTATTATTGGAGGTGGAGCTGCTATATTTGTGTTTATACATCGAAACCGCTCCACATCCAGAATTAGTAGCTAGACTTATCTAGGCACCAAGAGAAGCAAAACCGGCGCCACGTGGCGCCGGTTTTTTCGTTGAGCCATCCACTCATATTATGCCATTAATCCTAGACGGCTGTTATTAAGCAGAAACCACTTTTATGTCAATTTAAACATTCGAATTAGTATCAGAGCTCACTTTATGCGTTCTTGTATTGAGCAGCACTAATAAACTCGATTCCATACCTAAATCTAAAGCCTCTCTCTCTTCCTGCAACATAAAGAAATCAGTTACGAAACTAGGAATTTCGGTTCCAATCTGAAACGTAATCCAGGTTCAAGATCCGTCTTAACACGGAATACCAATACTGTAATGACCAGATTCACGCTCCCAATATAACGAATAACATATTGACTTTGTCGACAAAGGGGTAGTAAACTAGCAAATTCTAGATGATAATTTAAGTAAATTGAAGATAATGGTATTCATTATGCAAAACAGTCGTCATGACTCTGTTGTTTTATGATCTGGGCAGATGGCCGTATTTTGATAATCCCTTCATAGATGTTCTTAGTGACAGCAAATGAGTGAACTCTCACCCATTGCAATGGATCGTATAGGTAAACAATTGCCCATAAGAGCAGTGGGACGCAGTTGTATGGCAATCCAATGTCATACCAACATCTGTTTGAAGCACCTTGCATATGCAAGCTCCCATCCCCCTTAATCACTCCTCATCCAATCCATTTCTAAGTATCTTCCAAGGAGGAAAGGGTATGCGAAACAGACTGCTCATTTCAATATCCCTCGTGCTGGTGGGAGTGCTAATCATTACCGGTAGCATATACTTCATAGAACCAGAAGAGGACGTTGCAGTAGTACCAGCAGCAGTGGATATGGGGAGTGTATCCCTCGAAGGTGTGGAAACAGAGGATTCAACGCTGGGATACCCTCAGGCCCAAGGGCTATACGGAGGTCTCGTCTACTGGACAGAGGTTATCCCTAACCCCGATGATCCCACTAATAAGTCGAGGGTTTTCGTCTCGACACAAAGTGCAAACTCCATCTTCTATGCCGATATTGATCACTCAGGGGATACTCCATCTGTTGGTGATTTTCAAGTCCTCCCCGATCTCGATGCCGACGCTGGATTTGGACAGATTCCAATGTTCACCGCCGATAGTAACTCCGGATGGATCTACTTCTCATGGTATCCTGAAGGTGGCAGCCCAATGGAAATGAGTGAAGAAGATAACCGCGTACCCGGTCTTTACAAGTGCAATGTGGAAGAAGGGACATTAACATCCTTGGAAGAAGAGCAGGAAGATCAACATCATGGACCGGGAAGGCACATCACCTCCTCCTTGTTCGCCTATAACGGATATATGTTCTTTGTGGAAAGGGACGAACAGTGGCCAGAAGATGGATCAGAAATGAACTGGGAAGATGTCCCTGTCACCAATTACTTGACCCATGGCACACTGGATGCAACAACCGGTGATTTCACAGAGGTTGGCAAGGTTAAGATCAATTCAGATAGGGAATTCTGGCCTTCCTGGGAAAATGGCATAGTTCTTGGAGCCGACTACCTCTATGTACTTAATAGAGGTGGGCATCATGGCGGATACGAACAAGAAGGCACTATACTCAAGTCCTCTACCACATATAATGCCCTAACCAGTACCACCACCTTTACCGATATCCCACTACCTCCAAATGACTACGAGGAAGGCTGGACCGACGCCTGGTGGGATTGCATGGGAGTGGGGCCAGATGGACGAATTATCCTCTTGGGCTGGGCTCAACTCCAAAACTATGGCGAACCATGCGTTGCTTATACGGATAATGAAGGGCAAACATGGTACACACATGCAAGGAATATGGAGGAAGAATGGTGGGGCAATCCTGGACCCAACATGACTTTTTCCGGGACATCTGATGACTATATTACCTTCTGTGGGACCATGGCTAGCGAGGACAAAGGAACAACATGGGGACCATTACCACGCGGTGCCAATGACATACCCCTATGGGGAGGCAATCCAGTGGAGACGGATCCTAATAATTCCCAGGTATTCTATCTTCCTACTCACGAGGGAATCGCAGTCAGTAGCGATGGCGGATACACATTCAATAGACAAGGTGGGAACCTAACTATTGAGGACGCAGCGAATCCCTGGGATGTGTGGTTCGAGGATATGTCCGCAGCTGCAATCAACTCAACAACGACCAGGGTAGTGGTTAACCAGAGATACTGGAAGGAGCAGGACAACTGGGATTGGATGAACCAAGGGCAAGCCTTCTACTATATGGATGTGGACCACTCGGGTGACTCTCCAAGCTACGGAACATTCACCCTCATAGAAGGATTAACTGACTTCGCCAGTTCTGAGAACTCTCAAGTAAACAACTTCATTCTAGATGGCTCATCGGGATACCTATTCTTTGAGGGCGAAAGACAATCATATGAAGGCGATTGGTGGGAACATGGCCTATTCAAATGCACCGTAGATTCAGAGACAGCCAGCGATGTTACTGAGGTCACACAGACATCTGTTGCAGACCATACCTTTAATCATGGGGGTACTTGGCAGGATGGTTACTATGACGGTGAAGAACCAACGTGGATTGCGGGGCACTGGGAAGGAGAGCCAGTCTGGGTCGATGGTTATGAAGATGAGAATGGCAACTGGGTCGAGGGTTACTGGAGTGGCGCCGAATGGGTAGAAGGGCAATGGTCTGGAGAGTGGCCACAATGGGTTGAGGGTCACTGGGACGGTGGTGTGACCGTAAACGAGGGAGATGAGTATGATGAGATTATACATGCTCGGGCTCCGTTGATATATCAAGCCAATATGTTCTACATCGAATCCATGACAGACTGGGAAAGTGCAACATGGGTGGATGAGGAATGGGTAGACGGTATCTATATACCAGGCTATTGGGCAGATGCCACCACCACTGCTTATATGCGTCAAGGGACAATAGACTCCAGTGGCGACTTCACCCCAAGCACAGCAGGCAGCGCGACAATAGCTAATCAGGAATTACAGCCCCGTTGCATAGTCCACAATCCCTATAACAACCTCATCTATATCCTGGACGAGGGGATGCATTGGATGGAGACACCCACGGAACCAGGAATATACAGGTCTTCTAACACTTGGGACGCAATAACGGACGAGACCACCTTCACAAAGCTAGATCTTCCCGAGCCGGCTTCGGAAACAGACCGATATGAATGGCGTGTACTTCAATGTGCACCAGATGGCAGGCTTTTTATATCGGGAGAGAGTCAGGGACAAAACTGGGAACAGGTCATTGGGTACTCGGCAGATGAGGGAGAGAACTGGACTATATCCTCCATCGATTGGGACGTGGGCAATCCGGGTCGTAATTTCGGATTTCTGGGAGATGCTACAAGCTACGATGTGGTATGCGGCAATGTCTACAGTTCTGATAAGGGTCTCAACTGGAAGAGCCTCCCTCGCACAGACCTGGCAAAAGTTGTTCCCAATGCCGCATGTGTTAAGATCGACCCTAATAACTCTTCTATGCTCTATATCCCAACCACCAAAGGTATTGGTTATAGCACTGACGCCGGTACGACCTTCACAGAAATGAACGAAGGACTTACCGCAGTCCAGATCAGGGACTTGGTTCTTGATTCGGCCACTGGTTACGGATGGGCTGTTGCTAAATCTGGCATACGCTCAGTTCAAGACTATGACACGGATGCTGTTTGGTCTAAACCAATAGATCCAGCGGGGGACGATTGGTCCTGGTATGACACCGTGGACATGGACCTTTCCGATCCCAATGGTCAAACCGCTTACGCAAGCTCTAGGCATAACGATAAGATCTTTAAAACCTCCGATGGCGGTCTTAATTGGAAATGCTTCCGTCGCCCAGAACCTGTATATGAACCACCAGATCCTGAGGAAGGCGGAGGATGGCATGCTTGGCCACGTTGGGAAGGGCAAATTTCGGCTCTAAAGGTAGACCAAACTGGTTCTAGCCGATTGTTTATAGGTTACGATGCTCGGTGGTTCCCTCACGAACCTGGTGCCACAACATTTAATCTTCCATATGGCCAATTATGGGTGGTAAGCAGTGATGGTGATACGTGGACACAAATCTTGTTGCGCAATAGCCAGGAAATTAACGATAGCTACATCGAGCTGCCCGACAATAACGGTGAGGTACGTGATAGATTAATAAAGGGCGATGTTAACATTGACGACATCGTTATCGTTGAAGAGGATGGGGCCACAGTTCTATATGTGGCAGCACATTACCAGAATGAGAGTGTTCCTCCCATCCCAGAGGGAGAAGACCGCTGGAACAGCAATGGGCAATACTCTCATGAAACGGGCCTACCCTTCATTTACAGGGTGTACCGAGTGGAAGAAACTGATACAGGCTGGACTGTCACAGAAGACTTGGTCAATAACAGCATACATATCGTCGACTTGGTGGCTGATTCCAATGGTATCCTCTATGGCATCGGCAAAACATTCGATGAATCCATCTATAATACCTTCATCGAGGAATACCAGAACGACTTTAAGGAACGCATGAAGGAGTGGGCCAAGAAGGATCAAGAGCGCTACTTCTACGAAGATGCATCCTACGAGTTCTATCATAATATATACAATAAGATACATGGTGAATTCCATGACGATTACGATCCCACGTACGATGCTTGGGCTGAAGAACCAGGTGCAGAACCGGCACAAGAAGGAGGTCCACCCCCAGGTGAAGGAGGACCTCCTCCTGATGATGACGAAAAGGAAGCATTCTTCAGACAAGCCCTAGAAGACTTTTATGATGAGTACTTCGCAGACTGGGAATGGGATTCCGAGGCTTATGACGAGTACTTTGAATCGTCTTTCAAGGACTACTTCGCCGAGACACTGAAACCGGAATTCGATTCGCACTTCGATGAGGATTTTGATACCCACTTTAACATGGATTGGGAACACATGATGCCTCAGCAGGGCTTGAGGATTGTATTTAAGAAAGCTATCGGTGGTGCTTGGACTGCCCTGACTATGAAGGGACTAAATAGGTCACAATCTTTCCATCACCATTATAGTGAGGCAACCGAGGTTATATCAGTAGGACAAGACCCCTTCGATGCAGATGCAGAAGTTCCATATGTTGGATTCAATAAGTACCTCTACTACCTCCCTAGTAACGTTGATGGGGATACTGAAAGCGAATCTGGTGATGATGTAGAAGAAGAATGGGTACTTGGCTACAAATACCCAGCAGGAACCATCATCAACGTCATTGCAGAAGTGATGGATAGCACAGCCAGCGGTGCCGGTATTGTGCTACCAGTCACAGAAGAAGAAGAGGCGGTGATGTATCTTGGTACTGGAGTGGGTGTATATGCTCAGCCCATGTCGGCAGCAAGCACAGAAATAGATATACCAGAGGGTAGCACCAACGACTACGAAGTTCCCGAGCAAACACGATACATAGGGGGAGATGTTGGTGAAGCATCTGTTAGCATCATTGTAGATATCATCGATGCACCAGCCGATGCAAAGATAGAGATTAGCATACTGAGAGACTCCGAGGCCTCTAGAATAAGTGTAGGTGAATCCGATCTGTATGATATTTTTGACGAGACAGCCACCGCTGATGATCTTACGATAAAGGATATCGGATACGTTGTGGAGATCGTCAAGACAAATCTTACCGATGCGAACATTGGAGACGCTACCATTATCTTCAAGGTTGGCAAAGCATGGGTAGATGAATATGGAACAAGCGCTATCAAGATCATTAGAGTAAGCGATGACGGTTCTGTGCAAGAGGTAGTGCCAACTGAATTCACAGATTATGAAGGTGATCAAGCAGTCTTTGAGGGCACTTGTGAAAACGGGCTCTCCCACTTCGGCTTGGCGGCAGTAGAGGTTGGCGAAACAGCCTCGATTGTTGAAGGCTCCCTACTGTGGATCATAGTAGGTGCTGTGGCATTATTCATCATCGGAACCGCTATCGCCTTCTTGGTGATGAAGCGAAGCAAAGACAATGTAGCCTTTGAGCCATAATCGCCACATAGTTATCGCAAATGAGGGCCACCGCGTATATGTGGTGGCCCTCGTTGTTTTAATGATCCTCTTCTTCAATCAAGATGATTGATAATATGTCGTTCGATACCAGCAATTCGCTGGCATGTACTAGACCATTTGGTCCCCCACATCGAACTAAAGCCTTATACTTGCTGGTCGTAATGCCAAGTACATTTCGATATAACCAACGTATAGAAGAGCACCGCCTTAGTAAGATCTCCCTACCCAGAAAGCAAGATCTGTCCTAATCTCTACAGAATTATGACGAAGAGCATTGCCAAAACCACCCACTGTGTTAGACAATATTCTAATCAGGGAGCAATAGCGACTATAATACAAACAGACTATAAGTCTGATCCGCAAGGAGATGACCACGCCACATATCAACTGTCTCGATAAAGTCGATATGTTACGAAGTACCTAGGACAATGAATCAGAATAAAAAGTTTGCGCAGATTCGTTATACAGATGCAAAAATCAGAGTGAAAACATCGTTCGATCATGGATTTCTACGAGAGATCAAAGCAAAGACAGCTACTAGGAAGTGGGACGAAAGAACTAAGGAATGGGCAATTGACTTATCCGAAAGGCAAACGGTGATAGGCATAGTCAAGAGGTTCTTTGGCACAGATGTCATTCAGGAAAAGAATAAACCACCTGAAGAGCGCAGGAAGAAACAGCGGCCTAGAACCAACGGTATTGCTGGTAGCGCCCAGACAGCACTCGACCCTGATTATACTGTCCTGCACCTATTGCCGTCAGCCCCACCTAAGCTTGTCGATACAGCCTACCGTACACTAGCACAGTTGTATCACCCTGACGTTAACACATCTCCAGATGCCAATGCCAAGATGAAGAACTTGAATCGAGCCTACGATTCCATAAAGAAGAGATTGCCAAACTCTTAAGGCAACAGCAATATAGTATCCCTAGCGGTTATCAACCTTTTCACCAATCCTCTGATCAGCATCTTCCAGTGATACATATCCATACTGTTTAACCATATTGGCTAGGATTAGCTCCGAAGCATTTCGGTTACTGGATTTAAGTTCAAGAAGGTGATCCCTATATAACCTAAGTGTCTTCTGAGAATATGTTGCTAGTTCACCTCTGAGATAGGTTTCAACTGATGCAACGAAAGGTCTCTCATCGCTCCGGCGAAGAGGTCTTCCTCGACTGATGATGTGGGGGTACTTCTGAGCAACCTCATATTCCCAACCAAGCATCATATCCACTATACTCTCAATCAACGAAGGTACTGCTGGATCAAGCTTTGG
Organism: Chloroflexota bacterium; assembly: GCA_034189315.1. Classification (GTDB taxonomy): domain Bacteria; phylum Chloroflexota; class Dehalococcoidia; order UBA2247; family JAXHVC01; genus JAXHVC01. Next base: position 7,639 of record JAXHVC010000003.1, read on the forward strand.
GAGCATATGCCGGATCTTCCTATATTCTGATGGTGATGTCGATTCCATCATATGAGCATACTTCTCAGTTAACAGGTTCCGCCCCACCTTGATCGCTTCGCGCAAATCATCTAAATAGCTCTCCAATATCTCGTCAGACCAGCTCATGAATTGACTCGACCTCATGATCCGAAAGGTTTTGGGATCCTCTTGACAAAGTGCCTTCCCTCCCACATTAGGTACACTCTGAAACATTGTTAGCTCGCCTTCTACGATCTCACCTACCAATTCCTCTTTGCTACTCATCTCTCTATCCCTCCCAACCTGGATATTGTATATCCCTAATTCAAAATAATAGTTCACCCATAAGCTTCAAGTGATAAAAGAATCATTCATACCCTTTGCAAGAAATAACACACCATTGCTAAACAGGGGGGATGGATTGAAGTCATTTGGAGAACATTGTCTCTAAAGATCACATCCTCTGATTTATGGTACCATCGGAAACATGGCTGTGACAAAGAAATGGTGGAATTTACTCTTGATCCTATATACTTTATTACTAATAACACACGTACCCAACAATATAGCTTATCAGATTTATCCTATATAATTGTTCCATTGGACTCACTAGTTGGCGAACTGATACCATATCAAAATATCTAACTTTTAGTGTTATTAAGAACCGTTTGATGCTGAGAGGTGTAATAGTGTATCGCAGAATGCTCGTTCCACTGGACGGATCAAAACTCGCTGAGGTTGTCTTTGTTTATGCAAAAGAACTAGCTGGCAGGTTAGATTTAGATGTGATTCTACTAAGTGTGTATTCTCCAAATGAGAAAGGCAGCACAATGCATCGAGCATACATCGATCTTGCAGCCGAAACCATACAGCGTGAAGCCATAAATATACAAGAAAATAGTGGGGGACGTCATGGAAGCAGAACCCTGACAGCGACCGGAGAACTAGCAGAAGGTTACCCCGCAGAAGAGATCCTACGTTATGCTGATGAGAACGATATAGACCTCATTCTAATGGCGAGCCATGGTCACTCGGGGATTAGGAGATGGGCAATGGGAAGCGTGGCGGAAAAGGTTTTGCAGTCATCCAAAGCACCTGTATTGCTCATTCGATCTTGTGTTCCTGAAGATATTGTTTACGATAGATGGTCGAGGACAACCCTGCTGGTCCCTTTGGATGGATCACATATGTCTGAATCAGTATTGCCTCATATCGAAGCACTAGCGAAACAGCATGGTCGTCAGCAAGTAGATATCACGCTTCTGCATGTCGCAGAGGATCCTTCTATGGTATCTCAATTGGACCGTTTTTTAATCCACAAAGATTATACGGATAACGCAGACGAGCACTATCCCTATACAGATGAAGAATACCTAGCCCGAGTCGCTAGACAGCTTAAAGACAAACAGCTTTCAGTTAGCTCAGTGGTATTGGAAGGTCGGCCTGCTGATGAGATAGTTGACTATGCTAATCAAAACCACTTTAATCTTATTGTTATGGCAACACACGGTCGTTCCGGACTTAGTAGATGGGCTTATGGAAGTGTCGCTAACAAGGTTCTTCTTGGAGTTTGCACTCCACTCTTCCTGATACGACCACAATAACCATCTTGCTCTCACAACCACTTATGAAAGGGGTGATGAATGCTCACAAGCTTAGAGAGCACCAGCTTGGAGAGATTTGAGTCAAGGGTTATTTTGAAAGATGGCTCGACACTGGACCTACGTGCCATACGCCACGACGACGAACAGAAAATGGTGGCTTTTCTCTACCGTCTCACACATTCCTCCTCTTATTTCAGATTTCACCATGCGCTCGCTCAAGTATCCAAGGAAGATGCAAAACGCCTTTGTTCAGTTGATTACCAGGATTCCTTTGCTATTGTTGGGACAAGTGGACAGCCGCCACAAGAAAGAATCATCGCTGTAGCCCATTATCACCGTCTTCCTAAGAGGGATACAGCAGAGGTTACATTTCTTGTAGAAGATAAACACCAAGGTAAAGGCATCGGGAGTCACCTACTACAGCAGCTGACAATACAGGCAAGAAAGAGAGGCATCCGCTTTTTTGAGGGAGAAGTACTTGCCGAAAATCAGCGTATGATGAAAACATTACAGGGTAGTGGTCTCACAATTGCCACCGATCCTGAATATGGTATCTCACGCCAAAGGGTTGACATTGCCCCTACAGCAGCGGCCGAAGAGAAGTCTGAAGAACGAGATAGGATAGCCACAGTAGCATCCCTCCAGGCATTCCTAAATCCACGCTCAATCGCAGTTGTTGGCGCCTCCAGAAGACAAGGATCTATAGGTAACAAGCTCTTTCGCAATATACTGCTTCAAGGATTTACCGGTACACTCTACCCAGTCAATCCAAATGCCTCAGCAGTGTCATCAGTAAGAACCTATTCATCCATCTTCGACATCCCTGGGGAAATCGACTTAGCAGTGATTGTGGTTCCGGCAGAAGGCGTCCTCCAAACAGTCGAAGCATGTGGTAGGCATGGCGTACGTGGAGTGATAGTGATTTCTGCAGGTTTCGGTGAGACTGGAGCCCAAGGAGAAAGGACGCAGGAACAACTATTATACACGGCACGCAACTATGGGATGCGGCTTTTAGGTCCCAACTGCATGGGTGTAATCAACACCAATCCCGAGATAAACATGAACGCAACATTCTCCTCTATTACTCCCCCAGCAGGGAATATCGCCTTGTGCAGCCAGAGTGGAGCACTTGGGCTAGCTATTCTGGAGTATACTCAGAACCTCAATATCGGGCTCTCCAACTTTATTAGTATAGGAAATAGAGCAGACATCTCCAGTAACGACTTGCTACAATATTGGGAGGTAGATCCAGCAACCAAAGTTATTCTCCTATACCTAGAATCATTTGGTAATCCGAGGGAGTTTGCACGCATCGCTCCAAGAGTTACCAGGATCAAACCTGTGGTCGCCGTGAAAAGCGGTAGAACCCCAGCAGGATCCAAGGCAGCTGCTTCGCATACAGGCGCTCTAGCCACCACAGATGTAGCACCAGACGCACTCTTTAGGCAGGCAGGCATAGTCAGAGTTAACACCCTCGAGGAACTGTTCGATGTTGCTAATCTCTTATCTCATCAACCAGTACCATCAGGGAATAGGGTGGCCATTCTGACCAATGGGGGAGGGCCAGGAATCATGACAGCTGATGCCTGTGCTACCAGAGGGCTAGAAGTTGCAACTCTCTCAGCAGAGACAATTGATAACCTCAGAAACCTACTTCCTCGCGGAGCTGGTCTTGCCAATCCCATAGATATGACAGCAGAGGCCAATCCCGAACACTATGAACAAGCTCTTAAACTATTGGCTAGAGATGATAATATCGACAGTACAATTGTGATTTTCATACCACCTATTCTCACAACATCACAAGCAGTAGCCAATTCCATCCGTAAAGTAGCACCACATTTCCGTGAGCGAGGAAAGGTTCTTCTTGCCTCATTGATGGGCTCCTATGGTATCACAGTTGGAAACACACAAGAAGGATATGTTCCCAGCTACTCTTTCCCAGAAGCCTCGGCAGGAGCACTTGCCAAAGCTTGTGAGTACGGTAATTGGATAAGAAAGCCAAAAGGCATAGTACCTTTGCTACAAAACACAAATAAGCTCAAGGCCTCTCAGATCGTCAAGTCGGCGCTTTCCAACAGTCCCCAGGGACAATACTGGCTAGATGCACTATCTGTTATCAAACTACTTGAATGCTACGGCATCCAAGTAGTTGAGTCAAAGACAGCCTCAACTGCTAAGGAAGCTGCATTAGTTGCAGACCAACTTGAATACCCTGTATGCGTCAAACTACTCTCAGATACAATCACGCATAAGACAGAAGTTGGAGGTGTTATTCTCAACCTTCGCACACCGAGACAAGTAGAGAAAGCTTTTTCTCAAACTAGACAACGCTTAGCGGCCATGTCCAAAGAGGATGAAATGCAAGGTGTGCTCATCCAAAAAATGATACCCGATGGGGTGGAGGTGATTGTTGGTGTGACTCAGGATCCTCTGTTCGGTCCATTAACTATGTTCGGTATGGGAGGTACATATGCAGAGCTATTCAAGGACGTTTCTTTTCGCATTCACCCTCTTACAGATGTGGATGTTCGTGAAATGATCCAATCTGTAAAGACCTACCAGTTGCTGGAAGGATGGAGGGGATCTAAACGCGCGGACATTGAATCTATTGAGGACCTTCTACTCAGGGTTTCACAAATGGTAGAAGACATCCCTCAGATAACAGAGCTTGATCTTAATCCTGTGAAGGTACTTGAAGATAATAACGGTTATCAGGTAGTCGATGCAAGGATACTACTTACACGGGTACAACAAAACACCTAATCGTAATAAACGAATGCATTTGATTTGATGACAGCATTGTGATTTAGCATTGTGCTGGCAAAGATTAGTTAAATGTCTTTCTTATACATTCAAATGTTATAGAAGGCCCAATAGCAAGAAAACCTTCAATTCATGAAGGCTTTCGATAGAAACATACTCATTTGTATTACAGCATACAAATTGTTGTCAGTTGATATATTGGCTATTGCCAGATTCTTTTATATAGCGAATACCTTAACAATAACATATGCAATCAAACCTAAATATACCACCGAGAAACCATAAGCAAAAACCGCTTTTACCATCGTTCACCCCCTTATACTAGGTGATAGGAGTATCGTTTACTTTTTGTTTACTCCTCTATCCATCTCATTTACTGTATATCCTTAAAGTGTATCACTTGGTAAATAAGATGAAATAAACCACCGAATATATGAGGAAGTTTTTGTGAAAACAGGTAAATCCTGCCCATGCTATACTAGATGGCTTCTCTTAGACAACCCGACTGCGATCATCGATACATAAATCTATGTCTTAGACCTATGGACCCTCTTTACCACTCCATAATACATAATTCCACCCAAAAGTACACCGCCTACACCCCATGCTATGATAGTGCCCCAAGGAAAACCTTCATCTGCAGGAAGGTCTTCCACAGATTGTGAAATAGGTTCCGATTCTGTTACAAAAGACCACAAGGGACCTTCGGACGAGGCACTATGGCCATCGGTAGAAACGATCTTCCAATAGTACTTAGTATCATAATTCAATACACCCGGAGAACATGTTCTAGCCGCCTGCTGAGCCAAAAACAGTTGGGGTGATTCTTGCTCTCCAAAATAGACGTCATACGTAACAGCATCCCCGACATCGGGATCTCCACCAGTCCAGGTCAATAAACCCTCCAATGGTATATTAGTTGCGTCCGCCAATGGTGTTGGATTGCAAGGCACACATGGAGGTTCGTTCGAATCATAAAGAACTACTACACCTAAATCTTTAAGTTTGGGAACTATGGTATTCAGACTGGTTGACTCAATTGGATTGTCTCTAACATCAACTCCATCTCTTTCACCTATTCCCCTTGATTGCTCTAAAGCACTCAAATCCCTTATGTTATTTCCACGTAGACCTAAGCACACGAGCTCACCTGCACGCCCATCAAGGTATATATCCTCAGCTTCTCCTAGTTTCTCTAGTTCCTCAAGTCCGGATATATCCTCAATCACATTTCGATCAAAGTAAACTGTCTTTAACTCTGTCAATGATGACACACCATCGATATCCGCTATGCGGTTATAAGCCAGGTCTAGGTGCTCTAAGTTAACAAGGCCCTTAATTGGCGATATGCTTTTAATGGAGTTCCAACTCAAATCCAGGTAGGTAAGTTCAAGAAGACCATTTAAGGAGCCAATATCCGTTATATCATTCGATCCAAGGTGAAGGGATACCAATGAGGACAATCCTGATATTGGGGCTACATCACTTATCTGATTGAACGTTAAATCTAATGACTCCAATTCATCAACCTTAGATATTGGGGATATGTCGCTTAGCTCATTCCATCCGAGATCAAGATTAATTAGTTCGGTCATACCGGATATATCTGATATATCTGTAAGAATGTTTCCAGACAAGTCGAGTTCTTTGAGGTTCTTCAATCCCGATATTGGAGAGATATCTTCTATCTTATTCGACTCAAGATAAAGCTTATTCAGCGAGATAAGTCCAGATATCGAAGAGAGCTGGTCAATCTTGTTCCAACTTAGATGTAATTCTCTGAGAGCGCTCATTGAAGAAAGTGACGGAATTCTACCTATACCACAACCCTCAAGATATAGTTCCGAAAGCTCAGACAGTTGGACAATTGCAGTAACATCTTCTATCTCATTCCAACTAAGATCAAGCCTTGTTAGGTTTTCCAACACCTCAAGACCAGAGATATCGCTTACCTTGTTACCCCTAAGATCCAGCTTCCTTAGTTCCAATAGCTCTGAAATTGAGGAAATATCATCAATTTCATTCCAACTAAGGTCAAGTTCTCTTATATTCGTACAGTATTGAAGACCCGTAATGTCATTTATATTGTTTTTAGATAGGTCAAGTACCGTAATTGTCTCGAGATCTGATGAAGAAATCTCTCCTTCGTCCTTCTCAATAGCCTTTCTTATTTCTATATCCAGATTGGGATCAGGAAAGATTATATCGGCCTCCCCCGATACAACCTTCCCCCCTACACACGAAACCGAAAACAACACCATTATCAAGATTATACCTACAGCTTTTACAGTGTGCTGATCCAATAATCTTATATTGCACATTACACCCATCGAAACCTAATCCACCCCCATCAATTCTGTGACACTCTGTTCTTGTCACTCCTTGTCTCAATAAAACACATACTCTTCTGTTGTGTAGTCTCTAATACAAAAACAAAAGATGTGATTCTAGACTACCTACGCATATCTTAGACTAACTGTTTTCTTTTCACCTGTCTAATCAGACCATGTCCCACCATTGCCAATGGAATCAATAGAGACACAACCATCCCACAGATACCAGCCCAGGACTTAGCCAGACGCTCACCCATCATCTGATCTTCCTCTGCTGGTTCAAATAGATGAGGTATAGTTTCTCCAACAAAGTTGCTTGCGGTAATAAGTTCATCTTCACTATTTCCCTCAGGTGAAGCATCTAGAGATACTTCAACGAGCGTAACACTATCCTCAAACATACGACCCTTAACATAGAAATAGACTACCACTTCACGCTGTACAGGAACATCGTCTGTCTCGAAACTGGCCAACATACTTTTAGCCACTATAGGATTTGACAGAGCACCATCTATATCAACTACTTGCTGACTTGCCCAATCTGTATCCTGTACCTGAATCTCTACAGTCCCCTCCTCCTCCACTTTCCATCCCGCAGCTCTATAGCATACAGGGGGAGGATGAAAGCTTGACCGATCGTCACTTTGTAATACGACAAAGTTAATTGGCTGATAATACTTTATATTCAAGTATGTTCGAAGGAGAAGACAATCTCCACCCAGTCTCTCCGCTGCCTGTGCTGCATCATAGTCCAATCCAAGCCAATCCCCAAACCTCATGGGGAATTCAACTATATGTTCAGGATTTCCAATATCCATCTTGGTACGTACTGGTGTTTCATAATCAGTCATCTGATTTAGGTCCGCACCTATGAATGTAGCTTTCTGAGCAAATATCATATCCGGTGGTGAAAGTAGCACAACAAGTACTATGGCAAAGAGAATAAGACCAATTAATAGCGAATACCTTGATATGTAATTCATAATGATAACCACGTTCCAAATCTAGTATTTCAATAAATAATCAATTCCCCATAAACATTGATACATGTCTAATCCTGTCCGTTAGCTTGATGTCACAGGGAACTCATGTAATTGACATTAACTTTGCGACTACTTGTCAATTTACTTTTCCCCTAAACGTCAACCATATAAAAGTAAGTGCCTATAATGTGAAACGGCGGAAGTAATTCTCCCGCCGTAACATATAATCACATATAAACCTCAGGCACTTAGATTACCCCATTCATCTAAGCTATATATCCCTAATCAAAAGGCTTCTTTAGTACGCATACGCTACGATCCAGACGATTACCGATTTTCTTCGGGAACTATCCGCGATAATTGATAACAGTGCACACTAGAAAAAACCAGTAGCAAAGCTAACGAGCTTGAACAGGCTAGCTATGCTTTTCTCCAAGAATATCTCCTTATCCCAAAATAGGTACCAACTCCAACTAATCCCAATCCCAATAGAAGCACTGTTGGTAATTCTGGCATTACCTTAAAACCTGGTTCACTTATATCAATAGCATCTAGGACATCGTCATCTTCATCGAATATCCCATTCCCTTGAACACTGCTACTTGTGGGATGCTTATCCAGCACTATTTCATAGTAATTGCCTACGTATCCTGTCCCATTAGGAACAGTCCATACAAGTACTGGAGCATTCTTAATTGTTCCACTTCCGTCCGTCTCTACAACAACACCTGTAAAACCTACCCCACCCAATTTGTCCAGTAATTGCCAAGGACAAGCCACCACACCCTCTTTATACTCCACTATCCACACATCATATTTGGCATTATTACTCAGCCCATCAGCCTGTATATAAACCTCATTCGGCCCACCAAAATCCATCGGTTTGAATTCATCAAGCGTATCACCCTGGTCATCACACGACATGTTTCCATTCGCCGACACCGTTCCTACACAGGCAATTAACAAAACAAGAACCGATACTACTACCCCTACAACCATTAAGAATCTAACTCTAGCCATAGGTCCACCCCCTTGTTTTAAAGGAAACCTCACGCCCCCTCCCCCCCAGAAGTACACCACACCTATTTCTCTATACAAGAATAATTGAGATCACTATAACCATAAACCAAACAAATAACTGTTTCCCAACAGCTCTTACATGTATATATTATCATTTTTAAAAGAAAAATCTAGATATATACTACTTATAACATCTTGTTTCGTTAATAAATCTAACTTTATCATCGTCTCCGATAATGTCAATCATCATTTTCTCCACTATAGTTCTAAAAATCACAACAAGCTACTATTAACCATATTACCTATAGGAACTAACAATGATACATATCTAATAATTCTGTATATCTTCCAAATCCACATGATGTTGACCCGACTCGTCAGCCCAAATTATAATTCGATATGGTCAACTATTACTCTCTGACGGTGTTTTGTTGGTAGTTGTAACCATAATACCTACGTAGTAACTCTTTCTCTCTTATAATGATAATGACACTCAAGGAATTTCCCATCATTCATCATTGATGATACATATTTCATCACACTATACTCATACTAAATCCAACACATATATACAATACTAAGGAGAAACAGAATGATTAGAACCAAGCTTTGCGATCTGCTAGGAATAAGACACCCTTTGATACAGGCAGGAATGGGACCATATAGTACCAACAACCTAGCTATTGCTGCCGCAAATGCCGGTATATTAGGCATCATCAGCACTAGTGGAGCTCAAATGGGTATATTATCCCAGATTGCACCTTATGTAGGAGAGGGTACTCCATACGAAATTACCCGACGTATGATCAAGCGAGTGGAAGAAAACACCAGGGAATCCCAGGGCATATTTGGTATGAATGTTATGGTATCTGCGGAGATAAAAGAGATGGCAGAACCGGTGGTAAAAGCAGCCCTCGATGCCAGAAATGAAGAACCAGAGATCCATTCAAGGATGAGAGTTATTATCACTACAGCGGGAGATCCTATGCCATGGGCTGATATCATAAAACCATCTGGAGTGAAGTGGTTTCATGCTGTTCCTTCGGTACGTCATGCCAAGAGATGTGAAAAGGCTGGAGTGGATGCGATCATTGCACAGGGACAAGAGGCAGGGGCCCATGTTGCTTGGGAACCAGTACATACCATAGTTCTTCTCCCTGCAGTAACCAGAGCAGTAAGTGTGCCAGTTATTGGCACTGGGGGATTTTGTGATGGTTCCACATTGGTTGCAGCCCTGGCACTCGGTGCATGTGGTGTTCAGATGGGCACCAGATTCATAGCTACACAAGAATGTGAATTCGAGCCTCTATTAAAAGATACCATGCTCAAGAAAGATGAAAGGGAAACCATTATAGCTCGTGGTTTCGTAGGCCCATTCAGGTACCTTAAGAACAAAGCATCTATTGAGTTGGCAGATTTAACAATCAAGCGAGCACCAGGGCTATTTCTTGGCCAACCGGACCTCACACTCGATTCCGAACTCGCTTCTAAGGAAATCCAGAGCTTTGGTGGGTTGATTGAGGGAGGTGATGAAGAGAATACCCTCCTACCAGGAGGTGAGGTAACAGGAAGAATCAACAATATTCCTATGGTAAGCGAGCTTGTAGAACAAATCATGCAAGAAGCAGAAGAGACGCTTAGGTCCCTTGCTCAATATGAATAGAATAGCCCATATTCTTAGGAAGGCGTCAACAGACAAACTCAAGTATGCTCTGATGTTTTTAGCCGAGAGCATTTATCACTATAACTCATGTCCATTCAAGTCGCCACCAATAGGATTTATTACTGTGAGAACTATATCAACTAGCATCCATAAGTATAATCCTGCTATCGAACATTCCTATCTACACATGCTAGAGTCCTCAATACTGCACCATAACCACACTTCACTGTACTTATACTAAATACCTAGGATTATCCAAGCGACACAGTCACCACTTAACCTCAGGGAACTAAGTGCATAAACGGCATCAATGCAGCAAGACAGAGGAGAGACAGATATCTGATTTTACTTTGAATTAAATCGAGGATATTTGGTAGCGCATACCGGATTCGAACCGGTGATCTCCTCCTTGAGAGGGAGGTGTCCTAAACCCCTAGACGAATGCGCCACAATCGTTAACCAGTATCTGAGTGTATGTATTATACTTAGATTACCACTCGATGGCAACGGCTATGAACCTGGACCGGAGAGGGCTTGTCATTAAGGCAAGCCTGTTCTACTATTTAGCTCTTGTGTAGACCAAACAGATCACACTACACTCGTGTAGATGGAGGGAAACATGCGTATGACGAACCACTTCGGCAAAACGCTGCGACAGATTCCAGCAGATGCTGATACTCTGAGCCATCAACTACTGCTCAGGTCTGGAATGATGCATCAGGTGGCAACCGGTGTATATGCATACCTACCTTTGGGTTGGCAAACACTGAAAAAGATAGAACATATTATCCGGGATGAATTGGACCATGCAGGAGGTCAGGAATTATTAATGCCTGCCCTGCAGCCATATGAATTATGGGAGAAGACAGAAAGGGACATGGCCTTTGGCAAGACGTTATTCACTCTAGTCGATCGTAAAGAGCGGACACTATGTCTTGGACCGACCCATGAAGAAGTTATTACAACACTAATCAAGTATAACGTACAGAGCTACAGAGATCTCCCCCTGCTTCCATACCAGATTCAGACAAAGTTTCGTGACGAGCCTCGCCCGAGGGGAGGGCTACTCCGTGCCAGAGAATTTACCATGATGGATCTTTATAGCTTCGATATAGACGAAGAAGCTGCAGATACTAGCTATCGTAAAATGATTCAAGCCTATAACAACATCTACAAAAGATGTGGACTTCCCACCCTAATGGTTGAGGCCGATAGCGGCGCAATCGGCGGAAAAGACTCCCATGAATTCATGGTGATCACCCCAAGTGGAGAGGACGAGGTTATCAGTTGCTCACATTGCGACTACGCCGCAAATATGGAAAAGGCACAGAGTATTAAGCCAAAACAACCTACTGGCGATCCTCTGCCAATCGAAGAAGTCCATACTCCCGGGAAAAAGACTATCGAAGAAGTTGCTAGCCTTTTACAGGTACCACATAGCCAAACATTAAAGGCGGTTTTTTATTCTGCAGATGGACAAATAGTCTTCGTGGCCATTAGAGGAGACCTTGAGGTGAACGAGATCAAACTGAAGAACGCTCTTAAATGCTTTGATCTACACCTGGCTGATGAAGAAGAAGTAGCCGCAGCAGGATTAGTGGCCGGTTCCGCTTCTCCGCTTGGTCTCACTGAAATCAAAACCATTGGCGATGATTCCATCACAATGGGCTCCAACTTCGTCGCCGGTGCCAACAAGGCCGACTACCATCTCAAGAACGTTAATTATCCCCGTGACTTCCAGATTGATGAACTTCTGGATATCGCCACAGCTCAACCAGGTCACGAATGCCCACGCTGTGGAAAGCACCTCACCTCCACTCGTGGAGTGGAAGTAGGGCATATCTTCAAATTAGGAACGGTATTTAGTAAGAAACTGGGAGCGCTATTTCTTGACAAAGATGGTGAACACCGGCCAATTATCATGGGATGCTATGGCATTGGTGTAGGGAGATTGCTCGCTGCAGCTGTGGAACAAAATCACGACGACAAAGGCATCATCTGGCCCATGCCCATAACTCCACATCATGTTTACTTATGCACATTGGGAGCGGACAATGAAGATGTTACACAGGTTGCAGACAAACTATATAAGAAACTTCAAAGTGCTAGTCTTTCTGTGCTATTCGACGACCGTTCCGAATCCCCTGGAGTGAAACTGAATGATGCAGACCTACTAGGCATACCACTAAGAGTGGTCATAAGTACACGAACACTAAAACAACAAAGCGTGGAAATCAAACTACGTAAGGAGAAAGATGGTCAATTAATACCCATCGACAATGCGGCAAAGACCATTAAAGAACTTGTCAAGGATTGGAGTTGATATTAGGGAGAGCAGTAATGGCAAGCACAGCTCTAAAGCTTATGTCTCCATTCTGTACCACTTGGATTATCCTCCAATACGATTGAGAGTTCACTAAGTGATGTGCGAATCTTATCAGCTAGCTCCCATTGCTTTTTCTTCCTCAATTCGCTGCGGATGGAAACAAGCAAGTCGATAAATGGCGCTGCTGAAACGTCTGCACTGCTATCCTCAAGAGACAAGCCTAGAATCCCCGCGAGTTCACAAAGCCTTCGTTGCGAACCCTCAACAGAGAATCCATCAGCACTGAAACGATTGATATCTCTGGCAAGATCGAACAGAGTAGCGATTGCCTGGGACGTATTAAGATCATCATCCATGGCAGCAGTAAACCTTTGGACATAGGCTTCTTTATCGATGTCCGCATCTCCACGCTCCCCCCCTTTGGCCCGGAGGGCTTGGCGTAGCCTTTCCACACCCTTTTCTGCCGCATCAACACCCTCATCCGTATAAGTTAATGGGCTTCGATAATGAGAGCTTAGCACGAACAATCGGAGTGCATCTGCGCTATGTTGTTCCAGGACTTCCTTCACTGTCACCAGATTCCCCAGCGACTTGCTCATCTTTTCTTCACCCAATTGAACTAATCCATTGTGCAACCAGAACCTAACAAATGGAGTAATCCCAGTGAATGACTCAGATTGAGCTATCTCGTTTTCATGGTGTGGAAATATGAGATCCTGGCCACCGCCATGAATATCCAATGTTTCCCCAAGGTATTTAAGTGCCATTGCAGTACACTCAATATGCCAACCTGGCCTCCCTTCACCCCAAGGGCTTTCCCATCTTGGCTCACCCGGCTTGGCAGCCTTCCATAGCACAAAATCCAGAGCATGTTCTTTCTCGTCACCCACTTCGACACGCGCACCAGCCATGAGTGAATCTAGACTCTGATGACTAAGCTTGCCATAATTGTCATCCTTACGCACCCGGAAATAGACGCCATCATCAGTCTGATAGGCATATCCCTTTTCTATTAATCCCCCGATCACTTCTATCATCTTGGGTATTTCCTCTGTAGCCTTGGGATAGATATCTCCTCTCTGAATATTCAGTGCATCCATATCCCTGAAATACCTAGCAATATACTCATCAGCTAACTCCTGTTGAGTAAGTCCGAGCTTATTCGCACGCTCAATAATCTTGTCGTCGATATCGGTGAAGTTCTGAACATACTTGACACTATACCCTAAGAACCTCAGATACCTCCGAAGGGTATCAAAAATTATGTAGCTCATAGCATGTCCAATATGACACTCACTATAAGGTGTCACACCACAAACATACATAGATACAGTGTCTCCAGAAGAGACGAACTCTCTCTTTCGCCCTGAAAGACTGTTATATAGCTTCACCGTATTATATAGTTCCTTTCCCTTACACTAAGAGAGTACCTGACTAGCCTTTTGGCTACATCCTCATACCTCACACTAGATAGAATATCATCACCACATTGCAGTGTCCACGGTCAATACTCATTATTGGCTACACTTCCTATTTCGAACCGATAACAACAAAGAACTTGACTATCCGACAAGGTCCTCATACAAGAGCTGTCACCAAATTGGCCAATTCACCGTTCGAGTGACTGACACCACTCATTCAACTACTATGGGTGGCAGCCTATCGCCTTCAATGATAAAATAGTACGATCGTTTAATGGAGTACTAAACGAGAGTTAATTGAACAACTTAACAGGTAATACCCCAACTTCAGTCATGGAGCTTTTACGGCGCCCTACTTTTCAAGCTCTTGCACTATCCCTAATATATGTCTTCGTATTTTCAGCGTTTTGCCTTCTTAGGCATTGGTCATACAACAGCTGGACTCTTGACTTAGGTATATTCACACAGTCACTGTACACAACTCTACAGGGCAATATTCTTTATATGAGTCCATCTGGGATGTCACAACTTGGCTATCACTTCCAACCAATCCTTTTTCTACTTGTCCCTGTATTCTGGATAGCACCATATGCAGAAACTCTACTAATCGTCCAAACCCTAGCTCTAGGCTTCTCCGGTTATCTCATCTACCGATTAGCAGTGATTCAAGGCTTATCCCATAAAGCTGCACTAATTGTGGAAGGTATTTTCTTTCTGTGCCCATTGCTCCATGGAGTAAACCTTTTCGACTTTCATCCTGTGGCACTGGCTATACCCACACTCCTAATAATGATCATTGGACTTGTACAACGCAGATGGGTGATTTTCACTATTGGATTAGTACTAAGTCTGATGACAAAAGAGGATGTGTTAATGGCCCTGGCAGTATTCGGAGTAGTTATGCTAGCGGCCGAGTACTATAAAACCAGGATCGTGGATAAAGCATATTTGGCTATATTTGCTTCTAGTATCGCTACCTACGCTTTTGCCGCGATACTAACCAGTGTTATCTCTGGTGGTGACTCTCCTATGCTTGCATATGGAAACCTTCGTTACGAGTATATGGATGGAAATCCAATACAAATAATACAGGGAGCTATTAGCGCTGCGCTGCGTTGGGATTCGATATTTTTGTTCCTGTGCTATTTCTGGCCATTAGCCTTTCTACCCTTGCTATCCCCCCTATGGATAGCTCCTGTATTATTCATCCTTGGTAAAGACATGGCAGCGACAGAAGGAGCTCAAAAGACACTGCATCAATACCCTGCAGCTGCAATACCTTTCCTCTTCGCATCTTTTATCCTGGTACTACGACAGGATTCATTCAAAGAGGCTTTTGCCACCATTCCACAAAGATTCACGAAACTACTACCCATAGTTGCAATCCTCATGCTATTGGGTTTCAATTTCCTGGTCAATTTACACCCCAGTAGTGCGTTTAGAGATGTAAGCCGTCTGAGTCATCACGATCGGGCAATCAACGCCATTATCGAGCTTATCCCCGACGAATCCAGTGTAACAGCACCATATCATATCTTCTCTCACTTGAGCATGCGAACAGATACCTATTCACCCTACGAACCGGTCAAACCCAATGTTTTCCATGGTGAATTTGGATTGCTCCATGTAACCACCGATTACGTGATAATCGACTTGCATCGTATGCGCGACTATAAAGCCGGGTACGAAGAAGATCATATTAATTGGGAGGATTACATAGCTGGGACATATGGATTATTGGCGCATATAGATGGAATCAGCCTGTTGCAACGTAATTACAATGGACCACCGATACTGACAGAAATCAACGATACCGAAGGATTCCAGGCCACTATATTTGATGATACTGAATTCAATAATACCGCAGTACAGTCTCAGTATTTCTCCTCTAATCTGCACGATTTACATATATCTGGAGTTATTCCTGGAATCGTTTCAAGTGAGACATGGTCCATGCAGCTCAAGTGTACGGTCGATGTTCGCGAGGACACCCTACGTACTATTCATCTGTCTAGCGACGGCGGAGCCAGCCTGTGGATCAACGAAGAACTAATCATCGAACCAGGTGTCATATCTCGCGATGTTGAAGTGTTTTTACAGCAAGGATCTCATGAAATCCTACTAGGTTATCGTCCAGAAAATGGCGGATCCTTTGACCTCAATCTCGGGGATTTGATGGTTCATCGTCCTCATGATGACGGTTGATAGAATCAAACCGTAAAGGTAACCAATTGCATAGCAAAACCATTTCAGTGGAAAGTCTAGGATGCAAACTCAACCAGGCAGAACAAGAAGAGCTCTCCAGACAATTTGTTCGTGCAGGTTGGAGATCAGCTGTATCCCCATCCCAAGCAGATGTCTATGTTCTTAATACCTGCACAGTCACTCATGTTGCCGATCGTAAGGTTCGTCAAAAGATCCGATGGGTACGACGTAATAACCCAAAAGCACAGATAATCGCCATAGGGTGCTATGCACATCAGGCTCCAGAAAGATTGCTAGCAGCAGGAGCAGACCTGGTACTAGATAATAATAATAAGGTCAATCTACCTGAAATGCTAGATGTTGAGAATGCAGTGCCATCACCGATGTCAGCCCCAATTAATCCTATTATACCCAAAGGGAGAACTCGTTCACTCGTAGAAATCCAAAGTGGGTGTGATCATAACTGCAGTTTTTGTATTGTACCATCCACAAGAGGGCATTCACGGAGTGTGCCATTTGACCATGTTATCACCTCAGTAAGAGAGCGAGTAAACGAAGGCTACAAGGAAGTTGTACTCACTGGCACAGAAATAGGTGCCTACAGTAGCGAAGGTCAAGGAATCTTGGACTTAATAAAGGCTATTCTAGGCAAGACCAATGTCCAACGATTGCGACTCTCTTCCCTTCAGCCACATGAATTAACACCAGAACTACTCGATCTATGGACCACAAATCGACTATGCAACCATCTCCACATATCATTGCAAAGCGGTAGTGATTCGGTCCTTCGTAGAATGAAGCGTAGTTATGACACAGCCACATTCCACAATACTGTTCTTACGGCCCGAAAAGCGATATCAGACTTAGCTATTACCACCGATGTCATCATTGGTTTCCCAGGCGAAATCGATGCAGAATTCGAAGAGAGCTTTCGCTTCTGTCAAGATATAGAATTCAGTAGTATACATGCTTTTCCATTCTCAGCCCGACCAGGCACATCAGCGGAAACCATGCGTCCTCAGGTAAAAGAGGATATCAAAAGGGATAGGATCAGAAGAATGCTGCACCTTTCCGAGTGCATGAGTCATCGCTTTAGAGAACGGTTCCTAGGACAAGTGTTACATGTGCTTTGGGAAAAGGAATCAAGTAGTGGCACTTGGAATGGGCTCACAACCAATGGTCTCCGGGTTTTTCTAGTGGACCACTGTAAAAACGGAGGTCATTCGCTCTCTAACCGTATTCTTCCGGTAAGAATAGTCGGCACCAGTGCCAAAGGACTTTGTGGACACTTGATTAACAACATATAATATGGCTCATCTGATTGACAAATTGAGATGCTATATAAACGGAGAGCTATAAAAACAGAATATCAAGGGAATTGGCCAAACCCAATATAATAGTGTTATCATAACAACGGCTCTGTGTCACCTACGCTAAGATACCCTTAACCCATATTAATCCAATAGGTATCAATAACGGTAAAAATCAACTACAGCTCGTAGTAGCATCTCAGAAATATCCGAACACTGGTGTAATCCAGGTTTGAACGCAGTACACTGTTCAAAACCAAAAGGCCAAATCGATGGACGATATACTAAATGAAGCATCTTCTGTGGTAGAATGCAGTCAATGTCCTTGGTATAGAAACTGCGTAATGCCTATGCGGATTCAACCCGATGAATTCAAGAGAGAACTCCAAAAAAACATGCCCACAGCCGAAGGCACGGGGCAACAAGACCAGGAGTTCTATAAAATGTTGGTTAGTGCTGCTGAAGCTTCTCAGAATATGTACCTAGAAGCCTGTCCGGTGTTTATCCAACGGCTAAAGGCAAGCCCAAGGCTTGCGGAGAAGCTAAGGAAGACGATGCAATCCTGGGGATTCGAGGACTAGAAATAAAAATGGGGCTGTAGCTCAATTGGGAGAGCGCCTCCCTTGCACGGAGGAGGTCAGGGGTTCGAATCCCCTCAGCTCCACCATAGCGTACAATAGTGGAAATCAGGATGTCTTCTTGAGTTACCCCTTTAGTAAGCGTTGGAATAGTATTCATTGGCACCGCTCGATCACCCACGACTTTCACTTCCTTGACAAAGCCTCTAAGGAAAGCCCTTATCTCCCTAAATTCACTATCATTGAGGATCTTCTGCTAATCTACTACATAGTGAGACACCATTCCCTCAACAGCTATCGATACCTTCACGACGATTTCAAATGTGACCGATGTTGCCGAACTCTGGACAAGGGGTTTGGGCTTGTGAACTTCCCTGCTTTTCATTAAGGAGTGCCTTGGGGATGTGTTGGTGTGTATTAGAACGAGATGTGCTATCCTACCGTTGAGTTAGCAAGGGTATGTGAGTAATTAATGGATCTCCCCCACTGAACAAGGATAGCATGAACAGGAGAGAAAAAATGGAAAGATTATCCACTGATAAGGCTCCAGCAGCAATAGGACCCTACTCCCAAGCCATGAAAGTTTGCGACTTCTTGTTTCTGTCAGGGCAGCTAGGGCTCGATCCAGTCACCATGAAGCTTGCCGGCGAGGACATAGAAACACAAACGAGACAGGTCTTCAGTAACATGACGGAGATTCTAAGAGCCGCCGGTATCGATTTGAGCAATGTCGTAAAGGTCACCGTTTTCTTGTACAGTATGGAGCACTTCAAGGCCGTGAATGCACTTTACGCTGAAGCCTTTGGGGAACACAAACCGGCACGATCGGCGGTACAGGTTGCACGTCTACCCATGGATGCACTGATTGAGATAGAAGCTATTGCTATCTGCAAGGAATAGCAGTTAAGTCTGGCACCAACTACCTTTGAACTGAACTCAATACATGTTCGATAGTAGACGGGGTCAGGTCATGAATTTTTAGTATCGATGACAGGATAACGTAACAATATGGTAGTATGGCTGTTTTATGATAGTGACCAAACGGCATAACTGAATGTCAAGATTCAAGACCTGACACTATTCGCGTTAGCCCTTGTTTCGGTAGATATTCATGGCTAGTGGGGCAAAGATGATAAGCAGCACCGCGCTAGGGATTAAGACCCAGCCAATTTCAGCAGTAGGAAAGGTTCCGGACGTGAGATCCCTTGCCGCCGTTACCAGGTGAGTAACAGGATTCACCTCCACCACTGACTCCAACCATCCGGGCATAGTCTGAGGTGCAACAAAGACGTTACTCACAAAGGTAATCGGCATCAGTAGCATCATACTCACGGCCATTAGGGACTCCGGTGTCCTCATGACAAGACCAAGAACAATCCACACCCATGAGAGACAGGATGCAAATACGATCAGAAGGGCCACCGCAAGTACCACACCAATCACACCACCCTCTGGCCGATAGCCCAGTATTACCCCAAGAGTTACGACAACCGTGGAGGCAGTTGTATATCTCACCACATCGGCCAGCAAAGCACCAACGATGACGCTCGGTCGCCATATGGGCAAGGATCGGAACCGATCAAAAACACCCTTCTTGATATCGTTGTTGAGGCCTACTCCGGTATAGACGGTTGTAAAAATCACCATCATGACCAGAATACCAGGTAGCACGAACTGCAGGTATTCTCCCGTGGAACCCGCCAGAGCCCCACCAAAGAGATAGGTAAACATGAGCAAAAATATAATTGGGGATAAGGTGACATCGAACATTTGTTCTGGAACATGCCTGATCTTCATTAATGCCCGCCACCAGAAGGTCATTACTGAAGAGAAGGCAGAAACTCGCTGCGCACGAGCATGATCGGATAGGATTGAGCGACGTATTTCGGAGGAGGAAGCTGTCGAAGATGCCGTTATTTTTTATCCTCCTCTGAGAGAGTCTCCGCTGCATGACCAGTCAAGGTAAGGAAGACCTCATCCAAACTCGGTTGACCGAAGGAGAAACTGTCAACAATAACACCCACCTGGGCAATCCCTTGCAAAACCTTTGTCGCATCTTCAGGGGAAGAAAGCCGAGCAGTGAGTTCTGCAGGGTCAGAGTCCAAATGCACGGGAATATCAAGTCGTTGTGAAAGGAATTCTTCAGCTTCTTGGCGCTTTTTCGAGTCCTCGAAACGCAAATGTAGCGCACCACGGCCTACCTTAGACTTTAGTTCGCCACCCGTACCTTCTGCAATAATCCTACCATTATCGATGACAGCCATGCGCTCCGCCAGGGCATCTGCTTCGTCCAAATACTGCGTCGTAAGAAATACGGTGATGTTATCGGCAACCAACTCACGGATGATGTCCCAAATCTGGTTCCGGTTACGAGGGTCTAGCCCGGTGGTGGGCTCATCCAGAAACAGCAACTCCGGTGTTGTCACCAGACTGGCAGCGATATCAGCACGGCGGCGCATACCACCCGAATAGGTCTTTATGAGTCGCTTGGCAGCCTCCTCCAGCTCAAAGAATCCGAGGAGGTCATTGGCCCTCTTACTAGCCTGCGACCAGGAATAACCACGTAGACGTGCCAATAATACTAGGTTCTCATATCCGGTGAGGTCTTCGTCTAGGGAGGCGAATTGTCCGGTCAAACTAACGCGTTGGCGCACTTCATTGGCCTGCTTCGCCACATCATACCCAAAAACCTTGGCCTTCCCCTCATCAGGTCTCAGCAAGGTCGCAAGCATACGGATAGTAGTGGTCTTTCCCGCACCATTCGGTCCCAGAAATCCATACACACGGCCAGACTTCACATGCAAGTCAACACCCTCTACGGCACGGGTCTTTCCAAAGGATTTGACAAGTCCCCAGGCCTCAACGGCAGGTGCGGAGTTGCTTTTCAATTGATGCTCCAGAGTTGCAGTGCACTGCTCATGGATAATCCTAGATAATATTGTATCAAACGCTGCAGCCTTTGACACGGATGGGGGCAGGTCTTGAATCTTGACATCGCTAACAAGATGAAATATCAATACAGTATGGCATGGCCATTGAGGATCGAGTTTGATGGTGCTATATATCACATCACCTCACGAAGTAACGAGCTGAAACCCATATACAAGGATGATGAACATCGCACCATGTTCCTGGACATAGTCAAAGAAGTAGAAGCTAATGTATCCCAGAGGAAGATTGATTCATCAATACGTTAACTGAGCACATCGAGGAGCAAAGGAACACAGATGAGATTCCGAGGAGACAAGAGTTTTATTGGCAGATAAAGACTGCAAGAGATTCTTTCGGAAGAGATTGTGAAAGACAGGAGTTCCAGGGATGAGATGACACGAGCAGCAGTAGAGGGGTATGGATACACTCAGAAGCAGGTGGCTGATTATCTTGGTATGGACTATTCAACAATAAGCAGGTTGATGAACCGGCACAACCAAATGTCAAGATTTAAGACCTGACCCCATTCGTGTTTGATTTTTCTCCAAGAAGAAGGTTATACTAGCTCACGAATCGAAGATACGATCCAGGAGTGCCCAAGCGTGAGCAAGGGCTTAAACAAGGAGCAAGCCCGGCGAAAATCCGGCGCAGTCCCGCCTGCTGTAAAAGTCAGAACTCCGGCTCTAAAGGATCAAGGCCTCCGCGGAGATAGGGGGGCTCAGGACATTAACTGGGCACTTTATGAACCTCTTGCTCCCAGAAGCTAGAGGTTTTTTTATGCACTAAGATAGTTATCGTTCTAATGACCACAACTGAATAGTCGATAAAGGGGGTGCCCGAGCGTAAGCGAGGGCTCAAACGAGTGGCAAGTCCGGCGAAAATCCGGCGCAGTCCCGCCTGCTGTAAAAGTCAGAACCCCGGCCCCCAAAATATCGAACGCTTCCCGCGGAGAAAGGGGGTGCGCTTCATGATTAGAGCACCATAATGTCCCCTTGTTCTCAGGAGCGAGGGGATTTTTCTTTCCCCTAGCATTGCATCATCTTACCCAGTCATTCGAAAATCATCGATTTTCCGAAAGGGTGAGTTGTTGCCAAAATCAAGGAGGAAAAGTGAAGAGGAATAAGCAATTTATATGTTGTGCTCTAAGCTTGCTCATCACAATCACAGCATTGCCGCTTATGAGCCCAACGACTATGACGGCCTTCAGCCCCTACCCAATCCAAGCCACCGATACCCAGGTGGCTGATGCTCTTAACTACCTCAGAGGCGAGCAAACAACCAGCGGAGATATCGGTGGATTCGCCGCTTCGGCCTGGGTTATTATGGCCATCGCCGCTGCTGGCGAGGATCCAAACGATTGGTCGACAAATCCAGGCACCGATCCCTCGATTGTCGATTATCTTAGAGATAACGTCGCAAGTGCCACCACACTCAATGACTATGCGAGGACAGCCCTAGCTATTGTATCTGCACAGGAAGATCCATCTGGCTTCGGACCTAGTGGGAGCGAGATAGACTTCCTCTCTCTAATTCAGAGCGAACACGATGGCACACAATTTGGAGAATCCGACCTGCTAAATGATGACTTCTGGCCACTCATGGCACTCATTGCATCTGGTATTGGCCAGGATGAGGCCATTGTCACCAGCACTGTGAGCTTCATCAAAACAAACCAGAACATCGATGGCGGCTGGAGCTGGGGTGTTGGCGGCGATAGTGACGTTGATGACACCGCTGCCGCCATCATGGCTTTAATAGCAGCCGGAGAAGACCAGACTTCAACAGAGATCACCGATGGTTTGGCCTATATCAAATCCATGCAGATGGATAATGGAGGCTTTGACTCTTGGGGATCTACTAACGCCGATACAGATTCCTGGGCCACAATGAGTATTGTCATGGCGGGCCAGGATCCCACACATACCACCTGGCAGAGTGGAACAGGCAATGATGCTCTTGATGACCTTGTAACCTTCCAGCAAGGCGATGGTTCTTTCCACTGGCAAAATGGTACGCCAGGAATGAGTGTACCAAAGACCACAGCCACCGCAATTCAAGCCCTCCTAGGCAAACCATGGCCCACAGGTGGATACACCATTAACATCCGAGTGGAGGGGCAAACTACAACGGTGTTCAGTGGAGATGTGACCGTATGGCAATCCAGAATCGTTGCTGATAATAGCTCAGTCCTTCACACACTGCTGCAACCCACCGCCATAGGCGCCCTCGATAAAGCATCTCAGATAGGAGGCTTCCCCTATGAGACTACGGATGCTTATGGTAGCCTCTTTGTTACATCCATAGCAGGTGAGGCCAATGCGGGAACAGATGGATGGCAGTATTGGATCGACTACGCCACTCCCGCGGTTGGCGCTGCCGATTTCTTGTTTTCGGAAACCACTCCTCCCAATCCACCCCATCAGGAAGAGATCTGGGGATATGGAGGATTTCCGCTATATCCACTATTGATCGAGAGTAGTAGTTACACGGTAGATGTCGATGAGAGCTTCACAATCACAGTAACAGATGAGAGTGGCCCTGTGGCCGACGCCACCGTCTCTATTGATGGTGTTGCTCAAGCAGATCTCACCAATGCCTCTGGACAGGTTACACTCGCTCTGAGTACTGATGGCACAGTCGAGATTCATGCAGACAAAGATGGATCAGTCCGTAGCGAGAGAATTAACGTTACCGCAGAGGAAGGCGGAGGGCCACCACCCGAGCCCGAAGAGGATGGAGCAATTAGCCTTAGTTCTACTATTGCACCAGCAATTGCCATCTCTGTGTCACCAGATGCAATGGTTTTTGAATCAGAACTCTACGATAACCTGGGTCCTGGAGATATCAGCGCACCCGAGACGTTGACTGTCGACAACTTGGGCACCTTGAGCCTCGATATCACCGTTGGAGTCACGCCCAGCTCAGACAACCTGTTCCGCGAAGGGGTACACGTTGAGGCTGTTCTTTGGAGCGAATACATCCGTGAAAACCTTACCAGAAGTGAGACCATGAACGCCGACGCAACCCTGGTGGTCCCAGAGACCTACTCTGAGATCGGTGAAAAGACCGGTGTCATGATTATATGGGCTGAAGCAACCTAGGTCTGAAAGTTAAGCAGCAAGTGGGGAGGGAGACCTCCCCACTTGCTAAGATAAACCACCATTATGGAGTATGAATAATGCGATTTGCGATCAGCGCCCTAGTGATCATGGTGTTCTTATTCTTCTATCCCCCCCCTCCAATAGCAGCTGCAGCTGGAGTGGGTGTCAGTCCCGGCGAATTGGATTTTGAGGTTATTTCGGAGGTCCCTGTCATGGATGCCCTCACAATAGCAAATACTCATGACAACAAGTCCTCATACCATGTCTATGCCGAAGGAGAATACGGGGATTGGTTTGAGATCACCCCAGAGGAGTTCTCGCTGTCCCCAAACGAGACCAGTGAGGTGATTGTTAAGGTGTTGCCATTGGCAACCACACAGGGCAATCACACAGCAAAAATCTGTATTGTATCCTTCGATCCCTCCTCAGATCTCGCAGTCGGTGCCGGCGTCAAAGTTCGAGCTAATATAACAGTCCCGCAAGCCCTCCCCGGATCGTCAGACGCATCGAGTTTTCCATGGCTACACTTTGTACTGGCCATGACTCTCATTATCCTCATGATCCTTGTTTTCACGTTTGTAATGCTCAGAAGGAAAGGTCAGAATGCCGATGGGCAGATTGTCGAGAATTAGACCACCACTGTTGTTTCTAGTTATCATCGTCTCTCTCCTATCAATGGCAGTACCTAGCTGCTCAGACGAAAAATCAGAGCCAGATGGTGAGCTATCTCAATCCGCTGCGAATACTACCTCTAGTCAATCTGCCAGGATTGTGGTAACCAAAGACTTTGGTGCGACAGTGTTGGAGGATGAAACCCTTGACCCGATGGGAGACATCACAGCTCTAGAAGCATTAAAACAAGTGGCCAAAGTCGAGACTAGTTACGGTGGCGGATTTGTTAATGCAATCGATGGCCTTTGTTCAGAATACACAAGCGGTCATAAGAACAAGGCAGATTGGTTCTGGTATATAAATGGTATGCAATCAAAGACGGGAGCAGGGGAATACAAACTGCGTCCGGGTGATGTGGAGCACTGGGACTTTCGCGATTGGAGCTTTCACTACTCCGTTCCTGCCATCGTCGGCCACTTCCCAGAGCCTTTCCTTCATGGCTATGGCGGGAAGGTTAGCTCAACAGTAGTAGTCTACCAGGACGGATTTGCAGATGAGGCCAAAGACCTTGTCATCAGACTTGGTGAACTGGGGATTGCCGAGGTCATATCTAAGGAGGTGGCGATCCTAACCGGATATGAGAAGGAGCGTTCAAATCTTATCATTATTGGCACTGAGAGCTGCAATCTGATCTCCGAGCTTAACTCGGGCAGACTCTACAACCGGGCAGGATTCTTTGCCCAATTGAAGGATAATAAGATAACCGCTTATGATGCCAAGGGTGATGTCAGCGCCACATACGGAGCCGGGTGCGGCTTGATCCAGGCCACGCAGAATCCATGGAATAGTAAAGGCATCGGTGCATGCGATAACGTTGTATGGACGGTTGCAGGAACCGACGCTACTGGGGTAGAAACAGCTGTCGATGTCCTACTTGAAACGCCCGAGGAATTTGGATTTGCTTGTGGTCTTATTGTATCCGAGGAGGAAGTCCTAAGGGTGCCCCAATGATAGAGTTCACCTATAGCGACAAGGGATCAATAATCCACAAACTGAGTCCCTATTGCAAGGCAGTATGGTTTGTCGGCATGGTCCTGCTTGCCTTGCTCTTCGATCATCCCTTGCATCTCTTATTGCTTCTGGTATGCACAATCATTGTTATCTTTGCAGCAAACGTATGGCGAGAGTGGAGTAGGATAGTGGGTATGATGATACTTTTGTTTCTGCCTGCTCTGATCTTTATCAATGCTGTTGTGGCCAACGAAGGCACGCATGTCCTATGGAACACATCCCTTCATATTCCCACGCTGGGGGTGATGGTAGTGACTTTGGAGGGAATTGTCTATTCTCTGCTCATGTCCCTGCGTCTACTAATCATCGTATCAGCTTTCACTATAATCACCTATGCTCTACACCCTGATGATTTAATGCTCTTGCTACTAAAACTGAGATTGCCCTATAAATCTGTGCTCGTCACCTCGGTGAGCACGAGGTTTGTGCCCACCTTGCTGGCCGATGCTAAGACCATTGCCGAGGTACAGCGCTCCCGAGGTCTGGAGCTTGATAAGGGGAATATGGTTCTCCGTGTACGGCGCTATGTCTCTATCTTCATTCCTCTATTGGCCAACTCGGTGGATAGGACGATCCAGGTCGCCGAGGCGATGGAATCTAGAGCTTTTGGCACAGGATCTGGCAGAACCTTTTATAAGCAAATTGCGTTCGGCCAAAGCGACCTCCCTGCCTTGATGATTCTCTTAGTCGCATTCGCTTTGGGCATAGCTATGGCCCTTCTCGGACAGGGAACCTATAATCCCTATACTGATCTTGAGAACCTGGGCCTCCCCTCTGCTGAAGGAGGCCTCCTTGCCCTTCTGGGGCTGCTCCTTATGCTTCTCCTGCCCCTAGCGCATCTTCAGGCAAGGAGGGATCTTGATTAGCTTTCAAGACTTTACCTTCACCTATAGCGATGCACCAAGGCCTTCCCTGAGCAACATCAGCCTGGACATCAAAGACAGTGAGTTTGTACTTATAACAGGACCCTCCGGCAGTGGAAAATCCAGTTTACTACGCTGTATTAACGGGCTCATCCCCCACTTCCATGGAGGCACCATCTCAGGCAGGGTTATGGTGCAGGGATTGGAGGCAGGAAGACACTCTACAAAGGAGCTGGCTACCATAGCAAGTATGGTCTTCCAGGATCCAGAGAACCAGCTTGTCACAGCCGATGTGGAGCGAGAGATATCGTTTGGCCTGGAGAACCTTGGCTTCCCGAGGCAGATTATTGCCAAGAGGCTGGAGGAGTCGCTGGATACTCTGAACATCGCTCATCTTCGCTATCGACGGGTTCATGATCTCTCTGGTGGAGAGAAACAGAAGGTGGCCCTGGCCTCTGTGCTAGCCCTTCATCCCGAGATCCTGCTTATGGATGAGCCTACATCCGAGCTGGACCCCAAGGGAGCTGAAGAGGTTCTCTCAATAGTGAGCCGGCTCAACGATGAGCTAGGAATTACCATCCTCCTTGTTGAACATCGGTTGGAACGGGTCATCCACCTCGTCGATAGGATGATAGTTATGGATGAAGGGGCTATTATCATCGATGGTGCACCCCGACAAATCTTTGTTTATAAGGGAATCGAGGAGACTGGCATCGGGCTACCTCCACTGGCCAGACTATTTCAAGGTCTCCAGAGTAGAGGAATACCCATCAGAGATACCCCCCTAACCGTCAAGGAGGGACGAATAACTCTGAGCCAATGGTTTTCTAATGGCCATCGTCACATTGATTTGAACGAAGCTTCAAGAAACAAAGCTTACTCTACCTCCCTGGAATCCCCCCCAGATAAAACCCACGGTCGACTCTTTTCAAAGCGGAACTTTTTTACACCCTTTAGTAAAGGGGGTAAGAGGAATCTTAATTCTAGGTTAGAGTCTGAAATCCCTATGGTTGGAATAGAGAAGCTATGGTTCACGTATGGTGATGGGCCCGCTGTTTTGAAGGACGTGAGCCTAACCTTCTCCTCTGGGGAATTCGTAGCCATTATGGGCAGAAATGCCTCAGGAAAAACAACTTTGGTAAAACATATCAACGGACTCCTCAGACCCAGGAAGGGAAGCGTGACATCTCTGGGCATCGACACCAAGAAAACCACTGTCGCTGAACTGGCAAAAAGGATTGGCTTTGTCTTTCAGAATCCCAATGACCATCTCTTCGCCGAAACGGTAGAGGAAGAGTGTGCGTTTACACTTAGTAATCTTGGTTATCAGCATGGCGAGGTCAAGGACAGGATCGATGAGGTCTTGGAACAGTTCGGTCTGGCACACCGTCGATATGATTATCCCCGTTCTCTGAGTGGTGGAGAGAAGCAGCGTGTAGCCTTGGCCTCGGTTCTTGTAGCCAAACCGGAGATTCTAATACTCGATGAACCAACACGTGGGATGGAAGAGAGACTCAAAAGAGAACTGATGACCTTCCTTGGTGAATACTGTAAGAGGGGTAACACAGTTCTTCTGGTGACTCATGATGTGGAGATGGCAGCTGAATATACAGAGAGAGTAATCCTGATGAGTGAGGGGCAAGTTGTGGTGGAAGGTAGCAGCCGAGAGGTGCTCTCCCAAGCACTACTCTTCTCCCCACAAATCAATCGCTTGACCCAGGCCTTTGTCAAACACGGTGTACCCACAGATATCCTTACGGTCGATGAGGCGCTAGCGTATATCACCGGCGATGGGAGTCAATTGCATTCATGACCCTCCTACATGCACATTACAAGGCATTTCTGTGCCTGCTGCTTATTATGATAGTCTTCGGTATTGTTCTTACAATACCAATAGTGGCTCCCTCCTCCCCACTGAATGTAAGTGCCTCCGGCAAATGGAGTATCGTCGCAATGCTCGTTGCTGCGCTGTCGGTACTGGCCTATTATTTTGAGTTCGACAGCTTCGCCCAGAGCGCTAAGGAGATAGCTTTGGTATCTATGATGGGCACGCTCTCTGCCATTCTGAGAGTACCCTTTGCTCCCATCCCCAGTGTACAACCCTCAACCTTTCTTATTATCTGTACTGGGTATGTATTCGGTCCTCTTGCAGGATTCATGATCGGTGCTACCACCCCAATAATCTCCAACTTCTTTTTGGGTCAAGGTCCCTACACACTCTTCCAAATATTCGCCTGGGGTTTTATTGGTTTGGGGGCAGGCTATCTCGGGAGACTTGAACTTGGTGGCCGATGGCTGCTGGTTGTATTGCTACTCTATGGCATCCTCTCAGCATATCTGTTTGGTGCAATTATGAATCTCTGGGACTGGGTGACATATGCCTACCCACTCACATGGAGCACCTATGTTGCAAGGATCACGTTAAGCTTGTGGTTCGACACCTTCCACGCTATAGGCAATGTCCTCTTTTTAATGTTTTTTGGAACGAAGACCATAGTGATTTTGCAGAGGTTCAGGAAGCGTTTTAGTGTATTCTATGTCCCGTCCGGTGCAATAGAAAAGGTCGTCACGGACTCGCAGGATATTACAAACCATAGATAATCGAGTCCCTAAGCAAGATATTCAGAATCATCCTATCATGCGCGCATCTGCGCACAAAATTGGACACATACGATACTAAAATCCACAAAGGGGTTTTCGAAGTTTTCAGCTAGCTATAGTAATCATCTAAAGATATGCCATCGCTCGCCAGACCACTCGAAATAACCTAAAAAAAGCGCCCTCTTTTTAATGAGAGGGCGCCTACTGAGCAAATTAGAATTATGGGTAGCTGGAAACATCCTCTATGATCATATCTGAAGGAACCTCAAAAAGACTATCGCTGATACTCCCGCCAACTTCGATGTTAATAAACTCCATTACAGACAAAAGTTCTCCCTCATGCCTTGTCTCAATCTTTATAGTCAAGCCATTCTTCTTCCATATCCAGGTTCTGACAGTATTTGTGGTATTGCCAGCATCTAAAGGGTGCTCATAAATCGAACAAGCCTTACCATCAACAACCTCACTACCAACAAACCTGGGACTATATTGTGTTATATCTTCATCTTCAGTAGCATCGAGTACATATTTGATGGCTGTATCATCACCTTCCTGCCAATTATAACTCACACCATGTTCACCTTCATCCATATGGTGAACAGCGATAGTATTGTAGGTAATATCTTCATGCGTATACGACCCTTCTATCCGAGACTTGCTACCTTTATTCCAATATCGAGAAGTTGTTGTTTGTTCACCAGATTCCAAATAATTAGTACCCACAATTTCCATTTGGAATACGTCTATAAGTCCCGCCTTAGTAAGCAAGTCACTGAGTTCATCATCGTCACCGCTATCGTCGTTCTGTCCATCAGCGTTGTTGTTACTGTCATCATCACTTTGGTCGCCAGAGTCATCGTCGCTATTATTGCTGTTTTCCCCATCAGAATCATTGTTACTGCTATCATCGTTTTGGTCGCCAGAGTCATCGTCGCTATTATTGCTGTTTTCCCCACCAGAACCATTGTTGCTACTATCATCATTTTGTCCACTAGAATCGTTTTCGTTGTATTGCTCACTCTGTTCACTCGGCTCAGCCTCGTCATCTCCACATCCAACAACTAGGAAGGAGCCTAGTAGGACACATCCTATAAGGGCTAAGCTCAAAATTATCCGAAACTTATTCATACTGTTAACATATCCTCCTTTTGATGCCACAAAGAGGGCTTTTGTATTGTGGCAAGTTGTACCATGCGGAACACAGCAATATACATGATACAGGGGATGATTGTGCATCACAAGAGTTTCCGCATAGTGAGGATACTCCTGGAAGATTCATATCCATCGAGGGATTCTTGCGGTTAAGAGGAGCAATTATCAAAGCTAATGTTAACTGTCAGTTGCTATTTTACCCCACATAATAGCATGCAAACAGGGGCCTGCCGTTAGACAGATTTCTCACACGCAGATTGCCCCTGATTTGTCTCTATGTTCAGCATCCCAGCTATAGAACCGTATAAACAGTACGTAACACCTCTGATGGTGTGGTTATGCCCTGCTTAACCTTGATCATCCCATCATGTCTCATCGTCATCATACCCTCTTCAAGGCTCTTGTCCCTGATGGCCGTAGAATCTCCACCTTCCACAACAAGTCTCTTTATTTCCTCTGTCATGATAAAGAGTTCAAAAAGCCCAGTTCTACCCAAATATCCTGTATCAGAACAGAAATTACACCCATATCCACAATTGAACTTATCTAGTTCCTCACCCATCTCCTCGCTATAGACGATTCTTTCTTCTGCTTTGGGTTCACATGGCCTGTGGCAATGAGGGCATACACAACGCACCATCCTTTGCGATATAACACCAATTAGAGCAGATGCCAATAGAAACCGATCCACACCAAGATTAGTCATGCGGAAGAGCGTAGACACAACATCATTGGCATGCACCGATGCAAGAACCAAATGTCCTGTTAGAGATGCTTGTATTGCTATCTGTGCTGTATCTTCGTCCCTGATCTCCCCTACTAGGACTATATCTGGATCAACCCGCAGAACACCCTTGAGACAACTGGCAAAGGTTATTCCCGCTTTGGGATTGATCTCGCTAGCACCTATCTTGGCAAATCGATACTCCACAGGGTCCTCAATGGTCATGATGTGCTTCTCATCCCTATCCATTTGATTAAGTGAAGCATATAGCGTGGTGGTTTTTCCAGATCCGGTTGGCCCGGCGACAAGGATCATCCCATAGGGCGCAGCCATCATACGCTGATACTTTTCAAGTGTTTCGGGAAGGAAGCCCAAATCAGATAGTTGGAACAGGGGCAATGTCTTATCCAGAATCCGAAGTACTACCAGTTCCCCATCCAGCGTATTATACGTAGCGACTCGTATATCTAACGACCGTTCGGCAACGGTGAAATCCATCTGGCCATCTTGAGCATGCCTGCGCTCTGTGATATCCATGCCCGCCATCACCTTTATTCTTGAAACCAGCTGCTGGTGCGTTTCGATTGGAAGGGACATGGCGTCATGCAATACACCATCTATCCTAAAGCGAATACGGATTCCATCTTTTTGTGGTTGGAAATGGATATCAGATGCACGACGTCTTATCCCTTCACCTACAACCAGATCGATAAGACGAACAATTGGGCTCTCTCTTACCACCTTTTGTTCTTTTGCTACTTGATACTTCAGCTCTTCACGGAACGTAGTTGTTATGACACGTTTTAGTTCTTCCTCGATCATATCAGTAGAAGTGTAGTTCAGATCGAGTGTTCGCTGGACCTGCTCAGGAATTGCCATAGCGGGCATGATCTTCATATTGGTATGGTTGGAAACAAGTTCTATCCCCTCCGTATCATCAGGATCTGCCATTACAAGGACAAGAGCATCTCCAACCACATCCAAAGGTACCATCTTGCGTTCTCGTGCCATCTTCTCCGGAACCAGTTTTAGTGTATCCTCCGGTATCTTATGCGTTGTCAGATCAATCAATGGGACATTCAGCTGAATACTAGTAGCCATAGCAAGGTCTTCGGAAGAGATATAACCACTATCAATCACCACCTGTCGAAAGGGTGTACCAGTCTTTTTGTGGAGCTGAATCGCAGAATCCACCTGGTCACGATCCATCAGGCGGTTTTGTACAAGTATATCTGCTAATTCCTTTATCTTCGGTGGCACACCTGAAACTTTAGCCACTTACCGCCTCCTATGACCTCAATCATGCAAGAACAATACTTAGTATCATTATGCATCATCATTCTTAGCTAGCAATTTCTGGACAGCATCCGCCAGATCGGCAGGACTGGCGGGTTTTGTCAGATACTCATCAGCCCCGACTTTCAGCCCCGACTCTCTATCGCTTTCTCGTGCCTTGGCTGAGAGCATCAGGATTGGAAGCCTTGCTGTTGATTCTGCAGCCCTGAGGCGTCGGCAGATCTGGAAACCATCCATTCCTGGTAACATTATGTCTAGAATCACCAGATCAGGTTTCTCTTCTTCAACCTTACTCAGGCCTTCCAGTCCATTGGAAGCAGTGACCACTTGATAGCCCTTCTGCTCCAACACAAATTGAGCAAACCTCGTTGCACTGGGATCATCATCTGCTATCAGTATTTTTTCCGACATGTATTTACCTCCTAGTATGCCCCGTGGTCTCCTGGCACACCGCTGCGTCGGCCAATGGAACTGTGAAACTAAATATACTTCCCCTTCCAAGCTCGCTCTCTACCCAAATGTCCCCACCATGTCCTTCGACAATCTGTCTGCTTATATGAAGGCCCAATCCAGTCCCGCCCGCAGAACGGGTCGCAGAGCTATCTACCTGATAGAACTTTTGGAAGAGCTTGTTAATGGATTCTTCAGGAATTCCAACCCCATTATCTATCACTTGTGTTAGTAGTTTATTACCACTCTCCTTTACTCGAACCACGATATTGCTTTGCTGCGGGCTGAATTTGATTGCATTGGCTACAAGATTTGTGATCACCTGGCGTAACGCCTGCTCATCTCCCTGCACAATCGTAGAAAGAGCATGTACTTCTGTACTAAAGCTTATCCCTTTATCAGCCGCAACAGTACCAAGCTTCACAACTACATTGCCCACAACCTCTTCCATAGAAACAGGTTCCTTCTTGAGAACCTTTCTCCCAGATTCAAGGGCAAAGGTATCAAGGAGATCATCAACTAGTTCATTAAGATGACGGCTTTGATCCTCCACAATGCCCAAGAATTCCCGCTGTGTCTCAGAATCTGTAACACTCCCATCCTTTAAAAGTCCAACAAAACCTCTGATGGAGTGTAAAGGGCTTCTTAGCTCATGAGAAACGTTGGCAACAAAATCATCCTTGAGTTGTTGTAGCTCCTTCTCTCGTGTTATGTCATGAACCACTCTCACCTCGCCTAAGTGATTGCCAAGGCTATCACTAACACGTGAAGCATAGACCTTCAATACTCTTCGCTGTGTCCCACCAAGTAGCACCTCAATCTCATCCGAGTCCCGAGCAAGTGCTAGCGTTGCTAGTATCGTAAGACGAGGATCTGTGTCGGTCCCCATCACGGCTACATGCATCACATCCTCTGTCCTCAATCCAAGCATCGTCTCCAAGGCGGGATTAATATTCACTACTCTACATTCATCGTCGAGCATGAACAGTCCATCGGACATACTAGCGATAATCGCATCCAGACGCTCCCTCTCAGCAGCCAAAGCCTCCTCCGCCAGTTTTCGATCGGTGATATCTGTTATGAATCCCTCAACAGACCGACTTCCTCCACGTGATGATATAACCCCTGCCCCTTTTTCCCAAACCCATCGGACCTCACCGCTAGCTGAACGAATTCTATATATAGTCTGAAATGGGATTTTATTTTCTAAAGATTCTCTAATCTCAGCTAACACACGTTTTCTATCGTCTTCATGAACCAGTTGAAAAAAGGGGCCACCCTTCTTATTCACTAATTCAATAGAAGTAAAACCCGTTAGTTCTGTGCATCCATCGCTAGCAAAGGTTAATGTTCTGTACTCATCATCTTGGCACCTATATGCCATACCCGGCAGGTTACTCATCAACACAGAAAGAGACCGTTGGCTCTCCTCTAGTTTAGCTTCTGTTTCAGCCAGCCTCCTTTCGGTACGCAATTGGTCAGCAACCCTACCTACAACCTGGGGAAGAACATCTAGGAAATTAGCATCTTTGACCAGATAGTCCCGAGCACCAAGTTTCATCATCTGGACCGCAGTTCTTTCATCACCCCTGCCGGTCATTACGATAAAGGGGACACGAGTTTTTGAATCCGCAAGTTTCTCAATCACCTGCTCTCCTGTCATATCTGGCAATTGGAAGTCAAGCAGCAACAACACTTCCGGATCGACTCTAACCTTCTCAAGTGCTTCTGCACCCATCCCCACAGTTGAGATTCCAAACCCCGCGCGTTGCAGACGTCTGCTAATCAATTGTGACAATCCCTGGTCATCCTCAACAATCAGAATAGACTGGACTGCCTTATTATGATCCTCTATAACTTCCGATTCTTGCACCCTCGATATGCTTTGCCCCTTTTTCTTCAAGACGGCCTCCGTAAACTCAACTACGGACTGTTCGAAGTCTAATCGCAGTTCGCGCAATACGTTGATCCGGGTTATCGACACTTAAGGGTAAGGATATAAAAAACTTGCTGCCCACACCTGGTTCCGATTCGAGCCATACACTACCACCATGCATACTAATAACCTTTTTCACTACGGTTAATCCCATACCCTGTCCATCACCAGCATTTGGATCAATTCGATAGAATATTTGAAAGACTTTTGACTGTTGTTCGTATGGGATTCCAACACCATTGTCTTCGACACAATATACCACCTGATCCTTTTCCCTCTGGCCAGTTATTCGGATAATCGGGTCCCGGTCACGATCAGAGAACCTCAACGCATTATCCAGAAGACAAGAAAAAACCTGCTTGATTTGGTTTGGATCCCCATAGCACAAAGGAAGGTCATCCATAGTCACACTTGCATGAATCCTGCTAATACCATGATCATAACTGATCTTTACGTCTGATAGTAGCTGATTCATATCCAACTCCCGGTAGTTTGGAGAAGAGCGTTCCAGACGTGAAACACGTAACAG
This sequence comes from Chloroflexota bacterium, assembly GCA_034189315.1. GTDB lineage: Bacteria > Chloroflexota > Dehalococcoidia > UBA2247 > JAXHVC01 > JAXHVC01. The sequence goes on from JAXHVC010000003.1 coordinate 43,114, forward strand.
TCCGGCAAGCATGGAATCCATGCTTGCCATTCCTCTCTGAATATAGGTGACGGAATTGGGTATATCCGATTCGAGTAGCTCAAATACCTGGTCCTGACACTCCAGCGGTATATCTATATCCCTCAAAATAGATGATAGCTCTTGAATAGAGTTGCGCAATTCACTACCAAAACCCTGGACATTCACTAATGGAGTCCTCAAATCATGAGAGGAGACATAGATGAGCTCCCTCAACTCTATGTTCTTCTCTACAAGCGCTGCTGTGAGTCTCTGTCGTTCCTTCTCTGCCCTCTTCTGATGAGTTACATCTCTAACTATGGCAAGCTCAGCCGTACCGCCCTTGTATTGAATAGGATTGGTATTGACTTCGACCCAGATAAGCTCTTCTGGTGTCTTCCAAAAAGGCACCTCGAGAGTATGAGATTCCAAACTAGTCTTAGCCGCATTCTCTATACCAATGATGGTCATCTGTTTTTGATCCTCCGGCACTCCAGCAAGTGTCTCGGTAAGTCCCTTAGACAATAAGCCCAGTATGTTTTCATTTAGGACCTCGGACTCTGAAAAGCCAAAGGTTTGATAAAAACGATGATTAGCAAACATGATCTTTCCATCCCTTGAAAGGACAATACCCTCTATGCTCATTTCGATGAGTGTAGAGTACATCTCCTCAGCTTCGAGCAGCTCCATATGTGTACGTTTGCGCTCCATTGCATATCTAATAGTGCGCGATAGCAATTCGTGATTCAATTGCCCCTTGATCAAGTAATCCTCTGCACCCTCCTGTATTGCTTGAAGTGCCATATTTTCATCGTCTAAACCTGTCAGCACAACAATAGGCACTCGGTTATTCTCTCTCACTAGACCTGCTATAGTGTGAAGACCTCTAGCATCTGGGAGAGAGAGATCTACTAGCAGAATATCAAACACACCTTCATGCAGTTTCTCAATTGCCAGGGAAAGTCTGTCAGCCAGCTCAAACTTAAAGGCGTATGGATTATTCTTTGTCAGCATCTTTCTAACAATAGCGGCATCTCCAGGATCGTCTTCGACCAAGAGAACGCTAATCCGGTTATCTACCGGTTCTAGAGTCATATTCTCATCCTTATAATGACGTTCATTAACTTAATATAACATTGTCATCAGAGACATAGTGGATGAGATTAATTCCGCTTGTCTGATGGAGAAGCACATATCAAAACCCCTCTATCAAGCACTCTTATGCCATTCCTTGTCACCACTTGGGAGTAAAACATTGAAACGGCTTCCCACCCCGGGTTCCGATTCCACCCATACCTTACCATCATGCCGACTCAGTATCTTCTTCACTATGGTCAGTCCTAAACCCTCTCCACTTGTAGTCTGTGGATCCAAGCGTTGAAAGGTTTCAAATACCTTCTCTCTATCCTCCTCGGGTATGCCAATACCATTATCCTCAACACAATAGGTGACATAGTCACCAACGCTCTTATTAGAGATCTTAACAACCCCAGGTCTCTCCGGATCAAGGTACTTTAACGCATTACCAATAAGATTGGAGAATACCTGGTTAATCTGTACAGAATCCCCTTTACAGGGAACCAAGCTCTCCACGTGTAAGCTCACATTCTTCTCCCTAATGGCATATTCGAAGCTGTCCTCAATATCCGAAACCAACCGATTCATGTCCACACCCTCAACGTTAAGCGCAACGGTTCCTGCACGCGATAGCTTCAACAACCCATCAACCAAGGTCCCCATTTTTTCCACGCTGCCATGGATATACTGAAGGGCATCCGGCATATCCGATCTAACAATAGGGATTACTTTTTTTCGTACCTCAGGTGGTATATCTTTGTTATCCAGGTCAGAGTAGAGTTCACTCACAGAATGGTCTAGTTCTTTGGTGAATCCTTGAATATTGACCAATGGGGACCTGAGCTCATGTGACGTGGCATAGATGATTTGTTCTAGCTCCTTGTTTTTCTCAGTAAGCTCATCGTTAAGTCTTTCTCGTTCTTGCTCAACATGTTTCCGCTCGGTAACATCCATGATGAAGCCCTCAACACCTTCAATCTGGCAATTATCCGAATAGATCCCTGCCCCCTTCTCCAAAACCCACTTCTCCGCACCATTCGCAGAGAATATTCGATATGTCAATTGAAATGGGCACTTCTGCTCAACCGCCATTTGAATATTGCCTAGTACCATTTCACGATCTTCCTTGTGCACGAGCTGGATAAAGGCAATTCTACTGTTACGCTGTAGGTCAGAGGGCTGATATCCAGTAAGACCTATACATCCACTACTAACAAATATCATAGTTCTACGATCATCATCCAAACAGCGATAGGCCATGCCCGGGAGATTTCCCATTAAAGTGGTAAGCGATCTCTGAGATTCCCTGAGTTCAGACTCGGCCTTATTCAACCTCCTCTCGGTCTCCAGCTGATCGAACACACGAGTCACTACTCCAGGAAGAAGGTCAAGCAATCCTGTGTCCTTTGCCAGGTAGTCACGGGCACCCAGCTTCATCATTTCCACCGCAATCCTCTCATCCCCATGCCCTGTCATCACTACAAAGGGAATATCCATTCCCCTGGCTCTTACAGAGTCAATCACCTGTTTCCCTGTCATGTCTGGTAAGCGGTAATCCAGCAACAGCAATCCTTGGGCAGTGCCACTGGCCATCTCAATAGCCTCTGCTCCCATCCCGGCGTATTTAACCTGAAGCCCTATACTTTCCAGACTCTTCCTGATAAGGTGAGCTAATCCCTGATCATCTTCAACAATAAGTACTCGCCTACCAGTCTTGGCATGCTGCTTCTTACTGGGCATTGCTCTCTCCACCTATTGCTGGCACTTGAATAACGGCAAGGAAGAGACCTAATTCACGAATTGTGGCTACGAACTTATCATAGTCTATTGGTTTAGTGATATAGTGGCTACACCCTAATGTATGGCACTTGTCTATCTCTCGAGGATCATCCGTGGTGGTCAGCATTATCACTGGCATCTTTTTTAAAACTCTATCCCCTTTTATCCTTTCGAGAACCTGCACACCATCCACTCGAGGCATACGTATATCCAGCAATAGCAAGTAAGGCGTGCCGATCACTCGGTGTGGGCCATCACCTTTTTCAAACAAGAAGTCCAATGCCTCCTGACCATCCTTGAAGTGAATTATCTGATTGGTTATGCCTGCCCTCTTGAGATTCTTCTGAATTAGGGAGGCATGGCCCATATCATCTTCGGCGATTAAAATGACTACCTGTTCGTTCATCGTACTGCTCTTCGGCACCTCCTGTCCTTGGCCCTTTTCTACAATCATACTTTGCTCCACCTGCACCCTGTTATTGTTATTCATCGCAAAGAAGCCTTTCTAGCACTATCGCAATCCTTCTCGACTTCTGCATATTCTGGCCCCATACCAGCCCGTTCGAGTATGCGACACATTACCTGCGGCAAGAGGTCCCTGAATTGACTGTTTTTGACCAAACAGGCAGAAGCTCCCAATCCAATCATCTCCTCTGCCAAATGCGCGTCATCATGCCCCGTCATGACTAAGAATGGCACCTTGATCTGTCTCTCATTGAGGATTTCAACCACCTGCTTCCCTGTCATATCCGGTAACTGGTAGTCCAGCAAAAGTACAATATCAGGATTGGTGCTAATAAAATCTATTGCCCCTGCCCCACTTGCCACGCAGACGACTTTTAATCCAAGCCTCTCGAGTCCCTTGGTGATCAGATGACATGTCACCTCGGCGTCTTCTGCAACTAATACCGTTCGGCAAACACTCTCACAACCATCACTCACTGTTAATATCCTCTCTGGATTACCGGCATCCAAAGCATCCGTTTTCTAATTCCTCGGTAACGCTACAAAGAATTTACTCCCCACTCCTGGCTCAGACTCCAACCATATCCTACCTTCATGCCGACTGAGGATCCTTTTCACCACAGCAAGCCCCAATCCCTCTCCAGTGCCTCCACCCGGATTCACCTGATGAAATATCTCAAAAACCCTATCCTGCTCCTCCTTGGGAATACCAAGCCCATTATCTTCTACACAGTAGATTGAGTAATTCCTATCCACTTTTCCAGTTACAGTCACCCTAGGAGACCTGCCTTGGTCACGATACTTCAATGCGTTATCTACTAGATTTGAAAAGACCTGGTTGATTTGCACTGCATCCCCCTTACAGGATGGCAGTTCATCCACTTTAGTAGCCATACCTACATCTCTGATACGAAATTCGAAGTTCTTTTCAATCTCGGAAATCATGTATTTCATATCAAGTTCCTCAAAATTAAGCGCAGCCCTCCCTGCTCTGGAGAGCCTAAGTAGCCCAGCTAGCAACGTATCCATCTTTGTAACACTAGCATTGATATACTCTAGAGCCCCGGCAATGTCCTCCTCCAGCAGAGGAACAACCTTCTGATATAGCTCAGAATCATCTTCCAGAATGGAGCTAAGCTCCTGGATTGAATAGCCCAATTCCTTGGCAAAACCTTGTACATTTATTAGAGGGGAGCGCAAATCATGAGAGGTCACAAAGATGATCTGCTCCAACTCCGTATTCTTCTCCACAATCTCCGCCCGTAGCCTTTCCCTTTCCTCATCTGCCTGCTTGCGTTGAGTGACATTCCTAGCCAGTATCAATTCAGCATTCTTACCACTGTATTTAATAGGGGTTGTACGAGCATCAATCCAAATATGATCACCAACACCATTCTTTATAGGTATCTCATATGAATTCGAACCGATTTCACCCTTCGCAGAATCAGCAAGCCTCCTCTGGATCATTTTTAGTTCTTCCGCCGATATCAAACTGAACATCCCAGATAGCCTACCATTGAGCAATTTAATCAAGGATTGTCCAATTAGCTCTGACCTTTCCAGACCAAAGACTTCAAGAACACCTTGATTAGCAAAGGTGATATACCCGTCGCATAACACAATAATCGAATCAGGGCTTAGTTCCACCAGCGTTGAGTATTTTTCCTCGCTCTCTCTCAATGCCTGCTCGGACCTCTTTACCTCCTCCAGGGCTTGATCAAGCTCTATGTGAGCCTGTGTGAGAATCTGACTGTGCTCCTCCAAAGCCGAAATTAGTTGCTGCTGATCATCATCTATCTTCTGGCGTTGAATCGGATCCTCATAGCGTGAGGGAGTCCTGGACTTTTTCCTCTCAATCGAATTGCATATCGATCTGGCAACACCTCTATCAACATCCAGATCCCTCAGGATGTAGTCCTCAGCCCCTTCCTTAAGCGCTTGAATCCCTATTTCACCATCATCGGAATCAGCTAGTACCACAATGGGAACCATCGCGTTTGCTCCTGATATCGCAGTGACAGCACCTACACCTTGGCTATCAGGAAGTGATAGGTCCAAAAGTACAGCATCGTAGCTTTGCGTCTTCAGGTTCTTCACTGCCGCAGAAAGGCTCTTAGCACCTTTGACCTCAAAAGAAGCCTCCGTGCTCCCAGCCAATACCTTACGTACATTCCGCGACTCGTTTGGATCATCATCTACCAGCAAGACCTTAAACTGATTGCCATTTCCTGGTCGATTAACGTTAGATCTTATACCATGACTTCGCATAGCCATACTCCATCTCGTTGCAATTCTTTAATCGTTCGCCCAAGTACCATCTCTTCCTGACAACGTTGATACTCGATATAACAAATCACGAAAAACAATTAAACATAACCCATACTTCGGACACTATTAACGTCAAGATGGTATTCATTCATTATTATATCTCTAAATTATGCTTATTATATTGTCTTAACTCATGTTATCATATTTATTCGTTATTTTTATTCGTCTAATATCTCCTTATATTATATTTACTTGTTCTAAGTCAAGCTTCTTTACCTAAACCAAGAGAACACGATTATACATATACCTATATCAGTTATTTTTCTTTTTCCTATCACTAGGTTATTTTATCATCTATTTCATCTTATTGTTTACAATATCTACCTGCCTTGTTAATTTTATTCAGCTCCAGCATGATTTTAAGAAGAGAGTAATCATTCATCAGAATGGCCTTCACACGAAAACACACCATATTGACATAGTGAATGCTAAGGCTTCTGTAGAGAGGCAATTTGATTCGCTATCACCCAACTTGGTCATGACTAGAACTTGTCAAACCTGTTCAAAACCTATATAAGAAAACTATCGTTCTGAGAGGGAGGCCTTGATTATGAAAGTGACGAGCTTAGATAAAGTTGAAAAACTTGTAGTAGATATGGAGGGGGCAAAGAACGTCTCCAAACAGATTCCCGTTGGGCAAAGCGATGGTTCTCCGAATTTCTCTTTTCGTGTGTTCACTATTCGGCCGGATGGTCATACCCCTTATCACGAGCATACATTCGAGCACATCAATTATGTAATAGAAGGCAATGGTGTGGTGGTTACGGGGACTGGCGAAGAACGTACCATAACAAAAGGAGACTTCGCCCTGGTTCTTCCCAATGAGAAGCACCAGTACAAAAACACATCACAAGACGAGCCGCTAATTGTTATTTGCGCCGTTCCAAAGGATTACGAGTAATCAGCCACTGAAACATGGACATATTCCACCATATAAGCAGGATTAGATGAGCATGAAGGCATTTAATCTGGAGGGATCACCTGTATTCAATCCCCCTTTGCGAAAAGGGGGATTGAAGGGGGACTTCTTCGGATTTAATAGATAGTGTTGAGACATCCTCCCGAGCCTCCTCTACGTTTCAGCAATCACCTCGTATTTACTTGCCTTTGAACTCTGGCTTGCGCTTTGCCATAAACGCCATGAAACCCTCTGATCGATCTTCACTCTTATCAGCTGCATCAACCAAGGCCATAGCTTCTGCTTCATCCTCTGGGCTCATCCGCTGATACTTCAACAGCTTGTTGAATATCTTCTTAGTAGCACTGACCGCCAGAGGAGCATTTCCGGCGATCTCCTCTGCTAGTTCATACGTCTTTGTGGGTAATTCCTCTAGCGGTACCACATAATCAACAAGCCCAATCCTCTCTGCCCTCTGAGCATCGATAAACCTGCCAGTATAGAAGAGTTCTTTTGCTCGTGGTAATCCCACTACATTCATTAGACGCTGAATGCCAGGTGGATGATAAACCCCACCTAGTTTAACCGGGTTAATGCCCATCTTTGCAGTATCGGCTGCCACACGTAAATCACAAGTGACAGCCATATCACAACCAGCCCCCATAGCAGCACCATTGACCATGGCAATAACAGGAAAGGGGTAATTAATAATGCCATCCACAGCATAGTCAATAGGATTTCCCTTTTGCGCCATCTCCTCTGCAGAGACTATTCCACCACCTCCCAAATCCATCCCAGATGAAAAGGCTTTTTCCCCTGCCCCTGTTAAAACAACCACTCGCACGTCTTTATCATCCCCTAATGTCCTGAACGTGTCCCCCAGACGGTAGAGTATCTCCAGAGTAAGCGCATTTCGCCTATCCGGACGATTGATAGTAAGAGTACAAATATGATCCTTCTTTTCTATAAGTAGCACTTCCTCAGACATGAGACCTCCTTTTCGCATTTCAAATGATCCTGCCGAAGCAACACCCGCTGCCTGCTTCAACTTATGGTTGACATCCAGTCATAGTGTAGGAATAGAAACAACAGTAGCTATGATGACATATTAGATAGAATGACACAATAAATTAAACACTGCCAACTAGAATCAACTTCATCCACAATCATTACCACATTTTTACCCATACGTTACCACTCCATTTACCTCATGTACCCACACTATTACATCCAAGCGATAGGATAGTGATGAACAACGCTGTTTTCATGGAATGGAGAAGCGCTCAATTATGTCCAATCTAAATGACACTCGTCAGAAAAGGGCCAGGCTGTAATGTTCTGTCCTAGATGTGGAAATCCTAGCGACAGCACAGCCAGATTCTGTCAAGTATGTGGAACGTCTCTCCCACTTATTGAGGCCGAGGCAACTGCCTATCAAACACATACACAGGATCCATTCCTCACATCAAATGTATCCAGTCATGTGCAATATGCAGGTTTCTGGAGACGATTAGTTGCATGGGTTATTGATTACTTCGTGTCCTACGTAATAATGATCATCATCGCCTTTTCTGCCGGAATGATGATGGGATTATCAGGGTATTCTGATGATAGCTTGTTCGAGTTTATAGGATTTATCGTTGCGATAATCACCCCTTGGCTATATTGGTCCATCATGGAAAGCTCGTCAAAACGGGCAACATTTGGCAAAATGGCTATGGGTATTATTGTGACCGATTACCAGGGAAATAAGATTTCCTTCGGTCGAGCAACGGCAAGATATTGGGCAAAGATTCTATCAGCTTTGATATTCTGCATCGGCTTCTTTATGGCAGGCTTCACAGCAAAGAAACAAGGCCTGCACGATATAGTAACTGAATGCCTGGTTGTTGAGAATAGTCCACATCAGTCCCCTTCCCAGCAACCATACCACACACCACAGGCGATTCAGTCCTCCAACTCCCAAGACAATAGTGTTTTCAGATAGATTGGAATAGGCGTAATCCTCTACCACATAATTGATGTGATTCATAGCTTACTATTTAGATCTGCGCTTCCCAGAGCATTTCACTATATCATCTCGAGCACAGGGCCTATCAGGGACACGAATTACTATACAAAGAAACCCCAGTAGCAAGTCATACTCACAAAAATAGGCTTTTGTCTATGTAATTCTAGTGTACAGACTGTCTCGCAATCTGACATTCGATTCGATTGAGCAATTCAAAGACGAGCTCATGCAGTACCTGCTCTATTACAACCATCACCGACCACATCAAGCCCTAGGAGGAATAACACCTGCTCAATTTAATGAATCCTGTCCTCGAATTACGTAACATCTACAATTGCGAGGAGCGAAAGCGACGTGGCAATCTCTTCTTTACATTGAGATTGCTTCACCTTCGGTTCGCAATGACATATTAAATTATGTCAATATTTCACAATTGGGACGAAGTCCATTTACTAGAAATCAAGGCCCCATATTCCACGCGCAGAATTCAACCATCCACAGGAATCCTGTCTACATGGTTATCTGTGCAAGAATACATCAGTCATCGAGTAATCCCACCTCAATTAGCCAATCGCGCGCCACATCTGATGGCTCTTCTTTGTCTGAATCGACACGATTGTTCAGAGCCTGCATCGTCCCAGTATCAAGGAGAGGCGCTACTTGGTTCAAGATGGTCTCGACTTCTGAATGCTCATCCAGGAAGGATTTCTTCAGCGTGGGTGCCACATTATACACTGGGAAGAAGTCTTTATCGTCCTCCAAGTTGACCAATTCATATGCAGAGATAAGTCCCGTGGTAGCAAAACCCACTGCAACGTCAACATCCCCATCTTTAAGTGCCTTATACGTTAGACGATCTAGCATCTGAGTCACATCATCGAACTCAAAACCATAAGCCATCTCAACTCCGGGCAAACCATCGTCTCGCCCCTGAAACTCCGCACCACTGGCGAACTTCAGACTATTACCAGCATTGATATAAGAAGCCAGATCAGAGATGCTATATATACCTAAATCCTGGGCATGATCACTTCTCATCATCAGAGTATAAGTATTGTCAAACTGTGAACGGTCCAGCCAAATAATACCATTCTGTTCAAGGTCTTCCTGTCTCACAACATCGTAGCACAGTTGCGAATCGGTAATTGCATCTTCATGTCCCAAATGTGTGATCAAACCAGTGCCGGTGTATTCCATATAAACATCTATGTCACCGGATTGTAAAGCAGTACGGGCTATAGCAGTCCCCCCCAAGCTGGTCTTGTCATCCACTGCCCACCCCTCATCCTCCAAAAGCAAAATCATCATCTGCCCCAGAATTAATTGTTCGGGAAATTCCTTAGAGCCAACTGTAATCGATCCAGCCTCGGCTCCTTCCGTTTCGGAATCACCATCCCCACAACCAGGGAAAGCAACTAGTCCCATAACTAGAACTACCAACAGAATCCAAGAGGCGGTCTTCATCATCCCTATCTCCTTTCTGATTGTCCTCCTTATTCATCCCATATTCACCATCATGCTCCGTCTACCTCAAATCATTCCTCTATTCGATACAACCACCAGACTCAAATTACTAGATCAATCCCGTAATACAACCCAGGTGTATAAAGACGAGAATCACACTCGGTTTTGTTCAGACAAGCCCTTGGGAACAATATGTCTTTCCACTCTGCTTAGACCAATCTCAATACCTATGGCTAATAAGGCCGCCAAGATGGCACCTGTATACAAATATGTGGGATTCATCAGGGAAAGGCCCATATCGATTAGATCACCCAAACCACCAGCACCAATAAAGGTAGCAAGGGTGGCCACACCAACAGCAATCACCATAGAGGTACGTATACCTGCCAGGATTACATGGCCAGCCAAGGGGAGCTCTAGACGAGTTAGTATTTGCCAACCGCTCATACCCATCCCACGAGCAGCCTCGATCGCCGCAGGATCGACTTCCCGTATTCCAACATACGTGTTGCGAGTAATTGGTAATAGGATATAGATAAGGATAGCAAAGAACGCCGGTCTGAAACCAATGCCAAGAAGGGGCATCATGAGGCTAAGAATAGCCAAGCTAGGCACCACCTGACCCACATTACAAGGAACCATCACCGGCTGTCTCAAACATTGGAAGCTGGGTCTGGTGATAAGGATACCCAGACTAACGCCTCCAAAGGTTGCCACCCCGGTTGCCAATATAACCAAGGTTAGATGTTGCCACACCATGTGTATTAACTCTTCCTGGTTAGACCACACATAATTCCAGAGGTCGATCCAATCCACACCACTCATAAGTAGGCTATAGGTGCTCCTTACTATCCTTTAGTATCTGTTGACAAGTGAAAAACGTAATCTCACCTTTGAGTTGTTTCTGATCGTCAATCACCACAAGACGACTCAATCCAGTATTTAACATCTTGGATAATGCATCTCTAACCCTCATAGAACCATTAACAGCTATCTCCTCTGTATCCCTTATTCTTATGACATCGGCAATTCGCAAGTCTTCCGACCTATCAACCGAAAGGTCTAACCAACCCCGAGGTAGTCCGTTCTCATCTACAACAGCAACACTCGTTTGCGAGGCTCCTTCTACAACCCTACCAAGGTCGCCTATAGTATCTTTAAGGCCAACCGTCAAGACACCTGTCTCCATAATTTCATCCACGCTGATAAGCGCAAGCCTCTTTATGGCACTATCCGCTCCAATGAAATCCCTGACAAAATCGTTGATGGGATGAGCAAGCAGCTCCTGGGGAGTATCGCATTGAACTAGCTCCCCTTCCTTCAGCAAGGCAATACGATCTCCCATCTTGAGAGCTTCATCCATATCGTGTGTGACAAAGGCTATAGTCTTCTTCAGTTTCTGCTGAATCTTGAGAAACTCATCCTGCAAACGTGTCCTAGTGATGGGATCAATGGCGCCAAACGGTTCATCCATAAGGAGAATCGGAGGGTCCGCCCCCAGGGCCCGGGCTACCCCCACCCTTTGCCGCTGACCTCCACTTAGCTGATTTGGGTATTTGTCTCTGAACTCAGCGGGATCTAAACCTACGAGAACGAGCAACTCTTCTACCCGTTGACGAATCCTACTCTTGGGATACTTCTTGAGTGAAGGAACAATCCCTATATTGCCCTCCACGGTAAGATGCGGGAAGAGTCCGATCTCCTGGATAGCATAGCCGATATTTCGCCTGAGTTCTTGCGGATTCATTTGGCTAATATCTTGGCCATCGATTAGTATGCGCCCGCGCGTGGGTTCAATGAGCCTGTTGATCATCTTGAGCAAGGTGGTCTTACCGCATCCTGAAGGCCCAATCAAAATACACACCTCACCATCAGGAATGGTGAAGCTTACCGCCTTTACCGCTTGCACATTACCATGGTATACCTTGGTCACGTTTTCCATCACAATCACTGTTCGATTGATCTCCCACTAGGAACATTCAAAAAGTCCCCCTTTATCTCCGTTCTCGAATACCCTTAGGAACCAGGGCTCGTTCCATACCACTCATAAGTAAGTCACAGGAAATAGCTAGGATACTAACGGTCAAAGCCCCTGCGATAATCTTTTCGTCATGCAGTTGATACATACCCCACAGTATGTACTCGCCCAAGCCTCCAGCGCCTATATAGGCAGCGATCGCCGCAATACCAATCATCAGGATCACCGCAGTTCTCACGCCTGCAATGATGACCGGCAAGGCTAGAGGCAGCTGGACCCTCATCATTATTTGTAGGTCTGTCATCCCCATACCCTGTCCAGCCTCGATAGTCGACTCATCAACGTTTTTAACAGCAACATAGGTATTCTGCACTATTGGTAGCAGGGCATACAAGGTCAATGCCATCCATGCAGGCTCCAATCCAATACCCAGGAAAGGGATCATCAGGGCAAACATGGCTAGGCTAGGTATGGTCATAATCACACCAAGTATGGATAGTACCACAGCAGCGATACGATCATGCCGACTGATGAAAAGGCCAATTGTGATACCAATAACAAGGGAAGCTAGAAGGGAGACACCAACTATATGCAGGTGCTCCCACACAAGGTTCAGTAGCGTATCGGCATTACTAGTTATGAAGTCTATCCAACTCAACAGACACCCTTAGTTATCTACACAGGGTAATAATACAAGTCATCAGTCTGGATAACCATGTCACCACTAGAAGGACGGCACGGAGATCTCCTAGTTGATAACGAGATTGCTTAACCTACGGTTCGCAATTACATGATAGAGTAACTTGGCGGTTTATATTGTGAACCAGACTGGATGCGAATGATTGCACAGATCATAGCATGGTAGGACCTGATGAAATCAACCCTTGAATATTCATTCGGGATTGGCCCAATCACCTCACTGGTTTATGATGCCAGGACATCGCAAATCTCGAGGGGTGATAAATTACGATCACTTTCTAGAAGGTACAACTACGACATTGAGTGAATCCCATCCTGGACCAGTACAAGGTGGGAGTTCACCCAATGACAGAAAGTGGATGAACTGTCATATCGCTGGTTTTATTCCAACCCCCGTAGTACGATATATCAGAAGCCGTTATGCAAAATACCTATCAACTCAGAAGAAGGGCTTTGGACAAACAAAACACCCCACCAGAGACATTCTATCCGTAGTTATTCAGATGCATTTTTAATGAATTCAGCATCAACTCTGGAACAACTGGTGCCCCAAAAACAGGACCTGCCATCACGATCACCTCCTATTGGGATACAAGATAAGATCGTCTATTAAGTATGTCATTTATATTATCAGCATCCCAGCTTATGTAGCTCCTCATCAATCAACGGCATAGCCTTGGCCATCGCCATTTCCCTTAAGTCTCCTCTCTCCCGCACCGGATCTACGCTGGTGATGAAATCCCTAGCCCACGCAATAGGATTGGTAGCAGACGCATTCACCAGTTTTAACCGTCCATCCCCAATCGCACGTGTAGTGATTTGCATACTGGCCGTCCCAACAAATATCTCCTTCATAATATCCAATTGACCACCTATACCAGGTAGCACATTATGGTCCTCATCCGCTGGTAATCTGAGCAACATCACCTTGGGGGCTGGCACGATTTCTACCACCCACATACTTAGTCCTTCGGTATAGAACGCGAGCTTCTTCCCGATCAACGATGAGAGCTCCCTCTCAACAGAATGCTTCACTCGTGAGCTCGATACGATTTCCATAAATATGCCCTCAAGCATTGTGGCCATGAAGTTTACAAATACAGGTTCTGATACCTTCTTTTCTCTAACCTTTTCAAAACCATTCCTCACTCGATCAGCGATATCAGGAGGAAGAGTAGGAAATATCGGGACAATGTCCATTAGACACCTCCGAATTCTTGTCTGCATTCATAGCAGACATTAACTACAGAGAATTCACGCCTATGCAGAAGAGAGATAGAGGGTTAGAAATCGAGTAAACACTGCTAGGGCTTTCTTGTCCGAG